>NZ_RYDP01000004.1:0-263965 GCF_003970395.1 Flavobacterium sp. GSP27
GCTGGTGCAGCATTAACTGGAGGAAACTTTTGGCAAGGCGCAGTTACGGGTTTAGTGGTTAGTGGACTCAATCATGCAATGCATCAGATGGATAGTCCAGATGACGATGTGCGAATTAACACTAAAAATAAAACGGCAGAAGTTACAAGAACAGGCGATGGTCACGACAGAATTTTTGTTGATGGTGTTGAAGTTATGGCTACTCCTAGAGGCGCATTAGGTCCAGAGTTAAGAGATAATGGATATTCAATATCAATGAAAGGTCCGCAAGGAGTTGGAATGGGATTAACTGATTTAGTACTAGACGCATTCAATTTAATAACTGGAGCAGGTGAATTAAAAATGGGTGTTACGATGCTGTCGAAATCTTCGTTAGGTTTAAAGGTTTTAGGAGGAGCTTCAAAAGGAACTTTAAAATCGTCAGTTTTTTATAAATCAGTTTATGGTAATGCTAAAATCAGCTTATTTGGAGGAGCTGTTACAAGACTTCCTTATGTTTCTCCTTTCGGAGTTGGTATGGTAAGAAATTGGTCTTCGTTTTATGGTAGAAACGCAGCGCTTTTTGGAGGAACAAGAGCAACAGCAGGTGCAGCAGGATTAACAAATAATTAGATATGGAATTTTTGGAGACTAAAGTTTGTGATTTTTTTAATGAATGGTTATTTAGTAAAAAAGAGTATAATCTAAATACAATTATAAATACGATAGATTTAGACAAAGAAGATGCAATAATGATTTTTGAAGAGTTTTTAAATAAGTTTGAGATAGAATCAGGGTATTCTAATTTTGATACAAATAAATATTTTTACAAACTAAATTTTTTAGATGCTTTATTAATTAATATTTTTAGAAAAAAAATTGAAAAAAAATATGTCAAAAAACCATCTATCACCATTGCTCATATGGTAATGGTAGCTAAAAGAAAAGAGTGGTTTGATCCATTATCATAATATTTAAAAAAAAGCCGAGCAAATGCTCGGCTTTCTTCCCTTTATAAAGTCGCTACATTTTTAGCGAAGAAATCTTTAAATTTTTTATTGGTAAGCATTTTATCAATAAGTTTAAAGATGGTTTGTTTGTCATCATCTTCTAGCTGTTGTATGAGTCTCATTTGCTCAACGGCTGTTTTATCTTCCATTACAACTTCGGTTGGAATTTTGCCGTCGTAATTAATAATTTGATCAGTAGTTAAATTCAAAAGTAATGTTACATTTTAGTCGTTTTCCTAACACGACTTTCTAACGTGTTAAATTTTTTCAATTTTTCTAACACGTTTACATAACGTGGTAAGTTTTTAGCATTTTTCTAACACGTTGTTTTTATGCGGTAAATTTTCAATGGTTTTTTACCATATTTAACTATTCATTAAAACGTTTATCAATTCGGTATTCATATAATAGTTAGATTTTCCGACTTTGGTTTTTTCTAAAAATCCTATTTCTGAAATTTTATCTAAATAAATTGAAGCCGTTTGGCGCGTAATATTCAATTCTTTTTCCAAAAACTCAATTTTAGTGTAAGGATTTCTAAACAAAATATTTATCAAATCTTGACTGTATATTTTAGGTAATTCAGTTCGCATTTTACCTTTATAATCTGCCATTAAATCCCGAATTTTAGTAATCAGAACAATAGTTTGCTCTGCAGTTACCTCAACGCCTTTTAACATATACAACACCATCGCTTCCCAGTCGTTAGTTTCTCTAACGCCCTGCAAAACTTTGTAGTAATTGGCTTTGTTTTGGGTAATGTAACGGCTTAAATACAAAATAGGAATATCTAACAATCCCGATAAAACCAAATAGAGAATGTTGATAATACGCCCCGTCCGTCCGTTACCATCATAAAATGGGTGGATACTTTCAAACTGATAATGTATAATTGCCATTTTTATAAGTGGGTCAATATCCGAAAAATCATTGTCGTTTATAAACTTTTCTAGGTTGCCCATTAAGTCCAAAACTTCATTGGCCCTTTGTGGTGGAGTATAGACCGTTTGCCCTAGCGAGTTTACTAATTTTGTTCCCGCTTGCGTTCTAAATCCAGCATTGTTTTGTAACAGCTCCTTTTGAATGGTTAAGATATGTTTGTTTAAAAGTAATTTCTCTTTTCGCACAATTTCAAAACCAAGTTTCAAACCTTGTGCGTAATTAAAAACTTCTTTACTGGCGTGTTTCTTGGTGTCAATCAATACATTTTCTTTGTATAAATCGTCGTGAGTAGTGATGATGTTTTCAATCTCACTACTGTCTTTTGCTTCCTGGAGTGTAAGCGTATTAATCAAAATACTTTCGTTTGGAATAGTCTTTGCCGTGCCTTTGAGTTCAGCTAAATACCGATGCGATTTTGCCAATTGCTTCAATATAGCAATCGATTCTGTAAAGTCTTTAGGCGGTAAGGATTGCAAAGTAAAATTTTCTGTCATTGTATGTGATTGATTCACAAAGTTAGAAAACTTATTTTGATATTGTAGTGATTTCAAAAAATACAATTTCTTGAAAAAAATTAAATTCATACCCCCCACAAGAACCACCAAAAAGAAAAGTTACGGAGGTAAAATATTTTTTTTGAGGTACTCCCCATCTTTTATTTAAGAACGGAAACCACCATAATAAAGTGATTTACACAGAAAACGAAACTAAGACATTTATTTAAGGACAAAAAACCAAACAGCTAAACTTTTATTATTCCAAGTTAAGACTATAGAAACAGATAAACGATGTTATAAAGATACTGTTTAACAGTTTTTAACTTATTGTATCAATCTAATTATATTACATTAAAATAGGTTCATTTTAGTTTCACAACACGAAACGGAGTTGTTATTAGGTCAAGTTTAAAAAACAAAAAACCCAAAACACTAATAATTAGTACTTTGGGTTTTAAAAGTGCGGATAATAGGACTCGAACCTACACGCCTTGCGGCACCAGATCCTAAGTCTGGCATGTCTACCAATTTCACCATATCCGCGAAATTCTGAGTGCAAATATAAGCATTACTTCTTAAGTTCAAAGGAATTTCTTAAAAAATTATTTACTCAGTTTTTTGTACTTTTGAGATTATAAAATTATTAAATAATGGAAAATATTAAAGCATACATTCAAGAACACAAAGACCGCTTTATCAACGAGTTAATCGAATTATTAAAAATGCCCTCCGTGAGCGCAAATCCTGCTTTCTCACTAGATATCATCAATACTGCTGCTGCCGTAAAAGCAAGTTTGGAAAAAGCAGGCTGCGATTTCGTTGAAATCTGTGATACCCCAGGCAACCCAATCGTGTATGGCGAAAAAATAATCGACCCAAATTTACCAACCATTTTAGTGTATGGCCATTATGACGTACAACCCGCAGATCCTATTGAATTATGGACTTCGCCGCCATTTGAACCCGTAATTAAGAAAACCGAAACTCATCCCGACGGCGCTATTTTTGCCCGTGGCGCTTGCGATGACAAAGGCCAAATGTACATGCACGTAAAAGCATTGGAATATATGGTTCAATCGAATACTTTGCCGTGTAATGTGAAGTTTATGATTGAAGGCGAAGAGGAAATTGGCTCCAAAAGCTTGAGTTGGTTCGTAGAACGCAATCAGGAAAAACTAAAAAATGACGTGATTTTAATTTCAGACACCGGAATGATTTCTAATCAACAACCGTCAATTACAACAGGATTACGTGGATTGAGTTACGTAGAAGTCGAAGTAACGGGACCAAACCGTGATTTACATTCCGGATTATACGGTGGAGCGGTTGCCAACCCAATCAATATTTTAGCCAAAATGATTGCTTCGCTTCATGATGAAAACAACCACATTAACATTCCTGGTTTTTATGATAATGTAGCAGAATTATCCTTGGAAGAAAGAGCCGAAATGGCCAAAGCGCCTTTCAACTTAGACAATTACAAAAAAGCATTAGACTTAAATGACATTTACGGCGAAAAAGGCTATAACACAAACGAAAGAAACTCCATTCGCCCTACACTGGACGTCAACGGAATCTGGGGTGGTTACACCGGTGAAGGTGCCAAAACCGTTATTGCAAGCAAGGCTTTCGCTAAAATTTCCATGCGTTTGGTTCCTAATCAGGATTGGGAACAAATTACGGAATTATTCACAAAACATTTCATAAGCATTGCTCCTGCCGGCGTTACCGTAAAAGTAAAACCACATCATGGCGGACAAGGTTATGTAACCCCCACGGACAGCATTGGCTACAAAGCCGCGAATATGGCGTATGCAGAAACCTTTGGCGTTCCCGCAATTCCCGTGCGCTCCGGGGGAAGTATTCCTATCGTGGCGTTGTTCGAAAAAGAGTTGAAAAGCAAAACCATACTGATGGGATTTGGTCTGGACAGTGATGCCATTCACTCGCCAAACGAACATTTCGGAATCTTCAATTACCTGAAAGGGATTGAAACCATTCCGTTGTTTTACAAATATTTTGTAGAACTTTCTAAATAATAGTTGGCGATACCGTCCGTTCGAGTTTTTTTGTAAAGAGAAACGGAACAAAAAAGTATCGAGAACCTACATCCGCTCTAAACAGGGCGGATTTTTTTTGGGCGTTCCCACGCTTCCACTATCGTTCCAGCGTGGTCAGGCTGTCCGTTCTCAATCTTTTTATTTTTTGAAACAAAAAAATAAAAAGGATTTCCACTCCCATCCTTAACGCAAACCGCTGACTACCAAAATATTTTTCATAAAAATTTGTTTATTTCAATTTATATTCTACATTTGTAGAGCTAACTCTATTTTCGTAGAACAAAATTATTTTATGCGACAAACTGTTATTGTAATCGGCTTATTATTTTTCCTCTTTAGTTGCAAAACCAATCAAATGAAAAATAAACTTAGAGAAGGACTTTGGATTGAACAATACTCACAGGATAGTTCCCATTATAAATCAATTGGAAAATACAGAAAAGGTGATCCCGTAAAAAAATGGAGTTATTACTTAAATGGCAAAATTATTAAAAGAGAAAAATACAAAGACAACATCTGCAACACTACTTTTTATCATGAAAACGGAAAAATACAGTCCAAAGGAAAAACAAAAATGGAAACGAGTGATAAGTACGCGCATTGGTTTTATTTTGGTGACTGGAAGTTCTTTAATGAACATGGAAAACTAATAACAATAAAGAAATACAATAACGGAGAATCAGTTTCCGAAATAGAAATTAAATAACATGCAACAACTAACAAACTCAGAAGAACAACTCATGGAACACCTTTGGAAACTCGAGAAAGCCTTCATGAAAGACTTGCTGGAAGCCTATCCAAAACCAAAACCGGCAACCACAACCGTGGCTACTTTATTGAAAAGAATGATCGACAAACAATTTGTAGCGTATACTGAATTTGGGAACTCCCGGGAATATTATCCATTGGTCAAGAAAACGAATTATTTCTCGAAACACGTCAACGGATTGATTAGTAATTTTTTCAATAATTCGGCGTCGCAATTTGCTTCTTTCTTTACCACCGAAACGAATTTGTCTCAAACGGAACTGGAAGAACTCAAGAAAATAATCGACAGTGAAATTCAAAAAAAGAAAAAATGAGCGACTTTCTAATCAAATCGACAATCACTTTATTTGTGCTACTGGCAGTGTATTATTTGTTTTTGGAAAAAGAAAAAACACACGTTTTCAATAGGTTTTACCTGTTGTTCAGCCTTGTTTTCTCAATGGTGATTCCCTTTATTACTATTGAAGTTATTCAGGAAATAGCGCAGTCTGCAGTCAATCCGGGAAATATCCAGATACTGCAAGGAAGCGCTGTACTACTTGAAGAAACTAACTATTTGGCAATAGGATTATGGAGTTTGTATGCTGTAGTAACACTCGTTTTGGCGATACGTTTTCTCAGTAATATCATCAAGATTTCATCTAAAATGAAGTCGAATTCGCCAATTGATTATAAGAATGCCAAATTGATTTTGCTACCCGAAAAAACATTGCCGCATACTTTTCTGAATAGGATTTTCATCAACGAAACGGAGTACAACAACCGTCAAATTGAAGCTGAATTGTACACGCATGAACTCACACATGTAACCCAAAAACACACTTTGGATATTTTATTCATCGAACTATTGAAAACCGTTTTTTGGTTCAACCCAATTTTTATTTTTTACAAAAAAGCAATACAACTCAATCACGAATTTCTTGCTGACGAGAAGGTAGTGACCTCCTACAACAATGTTCCGTTTTACCAATCTTTATTATTATCGAAAGCAAACGAGAACCAAACTTTTTACTTGGCCAGTAATTTGAATTATTTAATAACTAAAAAACGATTACTTATGATGACAAAAACCACATCAAAAACGAAAGCTTTATTAAAAAAAGCAACATTAATTCCGGTAGTAACTGCCTTATTATTTTTATTGTGTACGAAAGTCGTTGCGCAAGAAACCAATGTGAAAAAAGAAACTACTCCTGTAAAACCTGGAAATTTATTTAAAACGTATTACGACAAAACTACTTTTAAAATCAAAGATGAAAAAGGGAAGATTACCAGCGAAAAAAAATACAATGAACTAACTCCTATCGAAAAGAGATCTATACCTTCTATCTTATCAAAACAAAAAAAATTACCTACAAACGAGGAACTTCTGGCGACTTTAAGCAAAGGAGCGCCTGAAGTAATTGAAATAGACACATTCAATTCTGAAAATCAATTTGTCCAAAAAGGGGAAAATGAAGTCTACAATACTGCTGGAATAACCGAAAAACCAGATTTTCCCGGAGGAATATCAGAATTTTACAAATTTGTCGGCAATAATTTTAAAACTCCAACACAACCTAACTTAAAAGGAAAAATATACATCACCTTTATAGTAGAAAAAGACGGCAGTTTAAGCGACATAAAAAACATACGAGATATTGGTTTTGGAACCGGTGAAGAAGCCATACGTGTTTTGAAAATATGCCCGAAATGGATTCCCGGGAAAATGAACGGCGTCCCTGTGAGAGTAATGTATAGCCTCCCAATAACTTTACACTCAAAATCATAATAGTATAAAAAAACAAATCCGCTTCAAAAGGAGCGGATTTATCAAACTAAAAATCTAAAAACAAACTACTAACTAAACTCTTTATCAGGATTGTATCCTAAATATGGCATGGATTGTTCTTTGAAAACAACACCGTATTCCTCTAATTCTTTCAAAATAGGCACATACACTTCCTTACGAATCGGTAATTGAACTCCGGGAGTCGTAATTTTACCATTCAGTATTAATAAGGTTGCCATTGCAACAGGCAAGCCTACAGTTTTTGCCATCGCAGTGTAGGTTTGATCATCCCCAATACAAACCATTTTGGAATCTATTTGTTCTTTTTTGCCATTTAATTCGTATCCAAATTTGTGATACATGACAATCATATCTTTATCATCTTGCTGAAGCGTCCAACTATCAGTCAAGATCTTTTCCAGAATTTGTGCCGGCGTGGCATTCTTCAAGCCTACAATTTTATTGCGATTGAACAAGTCCAATTCCAACAATTTGTCCCACATGATATCATCCTGATCAATCTTAAGAATCAAACGAGTCTTAATTTCCACTGAATCCGTGGGATGATACGGCAAGAAAGAATTCACGTATTCTCTGTAACTCATGTTCTCCGAATCCTCCATGACGTAACTGTCATCCGTCATTCCTAATTGCACAAACATATTCCAAGCTTTAGAAAAACCAACTCTACGGATTGTTCCTCGGTATAAAGTCAGTACATTATCCAAGCCATACACACTTCGGTATTTCAAGGAATCCCGATTAGAATAGGCTTCAAATCGGCCAAACTCTTCCACTTCTAGAAATTCCGTTCTGCGAAACAAATTACAATACGGAATGTATTTATACGTTCCTTCCTGAATAAATTTGGCAGCGCCTCCTTGTCCTGCCAAAACCACATTGCGTGGTGCCCAGGTAAATTTATAATTCCAAAGATTCGTGTCGGATTCCGGCGCTACGAGTCCACCACAAAAAGATTCAAAAAGAAGCATTTCTCCGCCTTTTTCTTTAATTTCATCAATCACTTTCATCGCACTCATGTGGTCAATACCTGGATCAAGTCCAATTTCATTCATGAAAATGAGATTGTTTTCTTTGGCGGCAGCATCTAATTCCTGCATGGCATCGCTCACATAAGAGGCGGTAACCAAATGCTTTTTATATATTACACAATCTTTAGCCACTTCGATATGCAAATGAGCCGGCAACATCGAGATGACAATGTCAGCATTTTCAATTGCTTTTTTTCGTTGCTCATTATCGTAAATATCTAAAGCAATTGCAGTTGCGTTTTTATGATCATTGGTTTTACGCTGAGCTAAAGCCAAAGACAAATCACCAATAATTAGATGCAAGTTTTCTTTTTCGGATTTGTCTAAAAGATAATGTATCAAAGAGGAAGCTGATCTTCCCGCCCCGATGATTAAAATTGTTCTCATTTTTATTTATTTACAACACAAACATACAAAAATGTTGTATTTATAACAAATAACTCAAAATAATTTACTGAGAAAGCTTTTATTCTTTTCGTTCTTTCTTTTACGTTTTAAAAATAAAAAAATTAGTCTGCTTAGTGTACCGTTAAATTAAGTTCATTTGAAAGTATCGTGCCAAATACTTTTAAAGTTAGGAGATATGAAATACTTTTGCATCAAACATCATTATCATGGACAAAAAGATACTTACAACGGGAACTATTCTGGGAATGATTGCAATAATTTTTGGTGCTTTTGGCGCACATGCCCTAAAAAAAGTACTGTCTATTGAGCAATTAAATACTTTTGAAACAGGCGTACGCTACCAAATGTACCATGCACTGTTTTTATTGTTTCTTGGACTCCTGAAAGACCTCTCTCAAAAAACAAAAAAAACGCTCTATAATTTAGTGCTTTTCGGTGTAATTCTATTTTCTGGCTCCATTTATCTATTGGCAACAAACACCCTTACTTCGTTTGATTTTAGCATCATTGGATTTATAACTCCTATTGGCGGACTCCTATTAATACTGGCCTGGGGCGTTTTATTGATAAATATTTTAAATAAAAAGTCACAAATTTAGACGAAACAAATTCTATCTGAAATTTAATATCTACTTTTGCAGTCTATAAAAACAAACTACACAACAAAATATTTATGGACAATAACACACTTTTCACGCAATCGATTTCGTTAAAAGAATTAGGAATTGAAAATGCAAAAATTCATTACCAGTTATCTCCTGATGAATTACACGACATCACCATCAAATCTGGTCAAGGAATCGAAGTTTCAAGTGGATCATTAGCGGTCAACACAGGAGAATACACAGGCAGATCTCCGCTGGATCGTTTTATCGTGAAAGACAGCGTCACTGAAAACGAAGTGTGGTGGGGAAAAGTAAACATCCCTTTCTCGCCAGAAGCTTTTGAAAAATTATACAACAAGGTTACCGCTTATTTATCCGGCAAAGAAATTTTTGTGAGAGATTCTTATGTGTGTTCAGACCAAAATTACAGATTAAATGTCAGAGTAGTGACTGAAACCGCTTGGGCCAACTTATTTTGCTACAACATGTTTTTAAGACCTGAAATGGAGGAATTAGCAGACTTCGACCCTGAATGGACTTTACTTTGCGTGCCTAGCTTTATGGCAGATCCAATTATAGACGGAACACGTCAAAGCAATTTCGCAATTCTTGATTTTACACGAAAAGTAGTTTTAATAGGCGGAACCGGATATACAGGTGAAATAAAAAAGGGAATTTTCTCTGCCTTGAATTTCATTTTGCCAGTTTTCAAAAACACCTTACCAATGCATTGCAGTGCCAACGTTGGTAAAGATGGTGATACAGCTATCTTCTTTGGATTATCAGGAACCGGAAAAACAACTTTATCAGCTGATCCTAACAGAAAATTAATTGGCGACGATGAACATGGTTGGACGAATGAAAATACCGTTTTCAATTTTGAAGGAGGGTGTTATGCAAAAGTCATCAACCTTTCTGAAGAAAATGAACCTGACATTTTTCGCGCTATAAAAAAAGGAGCAATTCTGGAAAATGTAATTATCAATAAAGATACGAATGACGTTGATTTTGAGGATATTTCCATTACACAAAACACGAGAGTAAGTTATCCTATTTTTCATATTGATAATATTCAGCAAGGTTCCATTGGAGAAAATCCTAAAAATATATTCTTTTTGACCGCGGATGCGTATGGTATCCTGCCTCCCATTGCACTACTAACTCCGGGACAAGCAGCGTATTATTTCATCTCAGGATACACAGCAAAAGTTGCCGGAACTGAAGCAGGAATCACAGAACCTCAACCCAATTTCTCGACGTGTTTTGGAGCGCCATTTATGCCATTACACCCAACAAGATATGCTGAAATGTTAACTAAAAAAATGAAAGATGCCAATGTAAAAGTCTGGCTTATCAATACAGGATGGACTGGTGGCCCTTACGGAGTAGGAAGCCGAATGAAATTAAAATACACCCGTGCCATGATTACCGCTGCATTAAACGGAGAATTGGACGATGTGCCGTATGAGAACCACCACGTTTTTGGAATTGCAAAACCGCAAACCTGTCCAAATGTTCCTAGCGAAATTCTAAATCCCAGAAATACATGGGAAGACCCAGAACTTTACGATAAAAAGGCAATAGAATTAGCTCAAAAATTTAAAGCCAACTTCACCAAATTTGAAGAATTTGCCAATGCCGAAATTATGGCAGGAGCACCATTGACATAAGGTACTATTAATTCAAAAACCAATAGAGCCGTTCGTAAAGAGCGGCTCTATTTTATTTAGGACAAACCGTAACAAAAAGCCATAAATAAATACCTATCAAGTATTTATACCACAATCCGTTTTTTGTCGTTAAATTTATATTCATCAATCATCCGAGCCGGAATAGCAATCTGGTGAAGCAATCAAAAATCAATTATGTTAAAACAATTTTTCATTCTGTGTTCCGGCTCAGACAAAGACCTACTCGTAGGCTGTTCCGAAGGCGAACAAACCAAATATGTAGGTATTGGCGCCACTGTTTTCTTTACTGCGGTCATGGCTTTTCTTGCCAGTTCGTATGCATTGTTCACCGTCTTTGACAGTATGTATCTCGCAATCGCATTTGGTACCGTTTGGAGTTTACTCCTATTTAATTTGGATCGTTTTATTGTTTCCAGTATTCGAAAAAGAGATAAATTTGGATGTGAATTTCTGCAGGCAACTCCCCGAATTATTTTGGCGGTAATCATTGCGATCGTCATTTCGAAACCATTAGAAATTAAAATCTTCGAGAAAGAAATCAACACCGTTTTATTGAAAGAGAAAAATGCGATGGCTTTGAATAACAAAAAGGAAGTGGCCAATTATTTCAAATCGGATTAAACAAAAAAGTTACCGAAACCCAACCTATTATTGATGGATTTGACGGTCTAATGGCACGAATCAATGCCTTGGATAAATTACCGTGGCTGCCTTCGTTCTTTATAATGTTGCTGTTTTTAGCCATTGAAACTTCTCCTATTATTGCTAAACTTTTATCTCCAAAAGGGGAATACGACTATAAATTAGAAGATATAGAAACAGCGTTGAAAGCAACAATCGAGCAAGACAAATACCAACGCACTTTGTTGGTAAAAACTAGCGCCACTATGCACGACAAAGTGTACGGAGACATTGCTCAAGACAAACAGCTGTATGATTTACAACGAAAAAACGCTGCCGATTTGCTCGAATTACAATCAAATAATTTTGTAGAAAAGCAGAAAAGAACACTTTAAGTCTAAAGTCGAAAGTCCTAAAGTCAAAAGGAAGTAAATATCTTTTGACTTTATGACTTTCCGCTTTAAAGCTAATTACATAAAACTTAAAATTTCTTTTTTGAAAGCGTCATATTCGCCTTGCAAAATCAATCCGTTATCTAGTAATTTTTTATAATTCTGCAATTTTTCAAAAAGTTCGTCTTGCGATAAATCGCTTAAAGATTTGTCTTTTGATATTACTGTAGACTCTTCAAAATCTTGATTTTCAGCAGTGAAATTAGTTGGTGAAACAGGCATTAGTTCAGCAAAATTAGTCACTTCTTCCGTTTCCATTTCTTCAATAATTTCATCTTCTGCCATTGGTGAAAACGGAATTGCATCTACAAGTGTTGCATTTAATACTGCTCCTGTTTTCAATATATCCAATTGTTCTTTGGCATACGTAAAAATTTTACGCGCTTGGATTTTAGGAATATAATCAATAGAAACTTCCATATTTGTTTTGGTTGTAAATGAAAACTCAGAACCCAAAATATTTTCTTTTACAAAAGTTCCTTCAACCTCATCCCAAGTGTAATCAATAAAATTCATTGAAAGTCCCAGATTTTTAGGCTGACAAATGATAATTCTTTTATTCGTCATCACAATACTATCCGGCAAAACAGTAATCGCTGGTTTTTTTTGAACAGCAATATATCCGATTTCTTCATTTTTCATCAATAAATCACTCAGTTTTGAAGCGATTTTTTCAATGGCTTTTGAGTCTTGTTCTTCGTTTAAAAACTTTTTAAATTGTTCTTTCATGTGATATGCTGAATTTATTCCTTACGCATTTATAATTTTATTCGACTTTTCTTGGCAAAAGTAACACCTAATCTTCTAATTCTTGAATTTCACTCTGCAATTTCTTTGTTAAACTTTTGAAAACCAAATCATAGGAATGATCCACCAACTCTTTGAGTAATGCATCCGCAACTGATTCATTTACAGCAACTGTATTCCAATGGGTTTTACTCATGTGAAAACCCGGTTGAATGTCAACGTATTCAGCCCGCAATTCCTGAGCACGCTCTGGATCACATTTTAAATTAACTGATGGCTGTACTTTCTCCCACTGACTTAAAGAAGACAATGCAAACATTTTTCCACCCACTTTAAACACCAATGTATCTTCGTCAAAAGGAAAGTGTTCCGTTACTCCTTTTTTAGACAAGCAATATTCGTAGTACGTTTCCAGGTTCATCTCTTGAAATTATTTTTCATTCAATCATTTAAAATAGCGTACAAAACCGGCTTACTCGGACTCGCATCATTTTCAAAAGAGGCAATTTGTAAATTCAACAAATAACCGCCATCTTTCACTTCATCAGCCACAAAAATCATCTCCGTAATCGTACAATTCAATCTGGCTTCTGCATTCAGATTGTTGACATCGGTCACATTCCAAAAGGCTTTGTGTGCCAATAATTTCCCTTCATCATGCTCTTTATCCACGCTGGGCAAATCAATTAGCAAGTGCTGAATCCCGCTTTCGCGAATGAATAACGCAGCATCTTCATTTAGATAAGGCGGATTCGTATTCGAATATTTTAAAGATTTTTTTATTTTAAAATTAGGTAGAGTTCTAATAATTAAGGCTTCTTTTGGAATACCTAATTTCAGTGTCACATCGAGCGCAGTCGAGATGTTATCCAGTGTAATCACTAGATCTCCTCCTTGCATTTCCGGGACAACCGAAATCAACTCAGCTAAAAAAATAAACTGTTTCAAAGATTGATTAACACTGTAAAATTCACGTGTAATATGTCCCAAACATTCCGTATGCGTTCCGTGTCCGTGTGGATTGAAGAAAATATTATTGAAATTAGTAGACGACTTTCCTTCCGAAACTTTCCCTATCCAATCCCCAAAAATAACGGGTTCAATGACTGGTTTCTCGATATACCAAGCAATTGGATTCTCGTCTGTATTTGTTAATGGAATCGAAATATCAATGGGTTTTGATAAATCGACTTCAATGGCTTGGTTGTTATGTTGGATTGTTGCTAACATTTACGCTGAATTTATTTCAGCATCTCATCTGGAGATACTTTATAAGTTCAAATATAAATCTTTTAATTCAGGATTTAAAAATTTTGCAACATTCCATTTCCAGTCTTTATGCCAATTTTTAAGTTGTTTTTCTCTTTTAAAGATAGCACTTAAGTAGCAAGAAAGATATATTGTCGCAATTATTAAAATACGACATTAAATTTTAGTCATCACTTAAATCCTCAAAATCTTCCAAATAGATTAAAATTGTAGCATTCTATTTTTTTGTAAAAACTGCCCCCTGTACCATTTCTATGATAATCAATTCTGTTTTTTAAATTTTTTGTGGCACCCACCTACGAAACAGTACTGTTTTTATTCGTCAAAATATATGTAAATCCTTTTTCCATACAAAATCAATTAAAATTCAATAGATCCTGAAACTAGTTCACGATAAATAAATCTGAAGCAATTCCATCTGTCAAAAATTTTCCTTTTTTGGTTGGCTTTAAAATCCCATTTTCAATAAAAAGCAAATCATCATCAAGAAATTTTCGAGATTGATTGTTCAAATATTCCAAATATTCAGTTCCAAATTCGGTTTCAATTCTATCCAAAGAAACACCCCAAATCGTTCGCAAGCCCGTCATAACATATTCATTATATCGGTCCATAACAGAAAGAATTTCGATTTCATTGGGTAATTTACCCTCTTGAATGGATTTTAAATACAGCGCATTATTCGACACATTCCAACTTCTGGAAACACCATCATAACTGTGTGCTGAAGGACCAATTCCAATGTATTTTTTTCCTAACCAATATGCCGAATTGTTTCTGGAAAAATAAGTTGACTTCCCAAAATTAGATAATTCATAATGAATAAAAGCATTGGCTTCGAGCGTTTGTACCAAAATAGCAAAATGTTCTTGTGCCACTTCATCTTTGGGAGCGGCAATTTTTCCTGTTTGTATCAGTTTATTCAACGCTGTTTTAGGCTCTACCGTCAAAGCATAACTCGAAATATGCGGAATCCCAAAACTCAATGCTGTTTCAATGTTTTGTTTCCATTTCTCATCGCTCATTCCCGGAATTCCGTATATTAGGTCGAGAGAAATGTTGTCAAAATACTGAGTAGCAACTTCTAAACATTTTCTGGCTTCCGCCGAATTATGAGCTCGGTTCATCAATTGTAAATCGTCTTCAAAGAACGACTGAATCCCAATACTTAGCCGATTAATTTTGCTTTTAGATAATTCGATTATTCGTTCACTTGACAAATCATCTGGATTGGCTTCCAGTGTAATTTCAGGATTATCTGAAACAGAATAGTATTTGTACACTTCCGCAATCAGGAAATTAATTTCTGCTGAAGTTAAAACACTTGGCGTTCCTCCGCCAAAATAAATGGTTTCGACAATTTCGTTTTTAAATTCGCTTTTACGCATTTGAATTTCTTTGGCAATAGCCAAAACCATTTCTTCTTTCTTCTTCATCGATGTTGAAAAATGAAAATCGCAGTAATGACACGCTTGCTTGCAAAAAGGGATATGGATGTAGATTCCGCTCATTTAGTAGTGGTCAGTTTTAAGAAAGTGGTCAGTGGTCAGATTTTTAGTATTCAGTCTTAAGAAAGTGTTCAGTGAGCAGTTATTTAGTAATCATATATGTACTGAATACTAAAAAACTGAACACTAATCACTCCTTTTTAACTCCAAACTTTTCAGGGTTCAATATCATATAATTAACAAGTTTTCCAATTTCTAAACTTTCAGAGATAAATTCCTGATAAATAGCTTCAGAAATATATTTACAAGACACAGAAAACTCTAACC
Source organism: Flavobacterium sp. GSP27 (assembly GCF_003970395.1). Lineage (NCBI taxonomy): Bacteria > Pseudomonadati > Bacteroidota > Flavobacteriia > Flavobacteriales > Flavobacteriaceae > Flavobacterium > Flavobacterium sp. GSP27. The sequence continues at coordinate 15,648 of NZ_RYDP01000004.1, forward strand.
ACACTTGTGTTTCTGAATTTTCTCCATCAGAATCGGTCAACTTACTATAAAAATGTTTAGGGTAAATCCTCTTTCTATAGGCTTCGGCAATAGTTGCAGGAACACTCCTTGAAGAACGCCGAATTTGATCCGTTAATGAATAGGTTTCTTCCTTTGGAAATGATTTTTTATAGGCTAATAAATCTTGGAATCTCATATGATACAATTTAAAAAACGGAATACTCTTACTTAATTAAAACTGCTGAAAACTGACTACTCATCCCAGTCCAACACTACTGAACACTAAAGTACTGAACACTGATCACTTTTTTATTCGTTCTTCGTTTTGTTTCACAAAAGCATCCCAACCGGTATAACTTTTCTCTCCCACCACTTTCCCAGAATTGAAAAAATGACAAACCGCAGCTGCTAATCCATCTGTACTGTCAAGATTTTTAGGCAATTCTTTTAATCCTAAAAGTTGCTGTAGCATTTTGGCAACTTGTTCTTTGCTGGCGTTTCCATTTCCGGTAATCGCCATTTTTATTTTCTTAGGTTCGTACTCCGTAATGGGAATGTCTCTCGAAAGTCCCGCTGCCATAGCCACGCCTTGCGCGCGTCCTAACTTTAGCATCGATTGTACGTTTTTACCAAAGAAAGGCGCTTCAATCGCAATTTCGTCTGGATTGTGGGTATCGATTAACTCAATGGTGCGTTCAAAAATGATTTTGAGTTTTTGATAATGATTGTCGTATTTGGACAATTGCAATTCGTTCAGCTGCAAAAACTCCATTTTTTTATTGACAATTTTTATCAATCCAAAACCCATAATCGTCGTTCCGGGGTCAATTCCTAATATGATGCGCTCGTTTGCCAAAAGTTTTAGTTTTTTATTACACAAAGATACTCAAAGGGAACACAGAGGTACACAAAGATTAATTTTACAATCGACCAAACAAAAAACTTTGCACTGCTTAGTAATTTCTTTGTGAATCTTTGTGAAATAGCTTTTTCAAAATACTTTTTCTTTTCTTTGCGGTATGATTACAATTCCACACAAAACTAAGCAATTCCTCGTACTTCTAATCAAAGTTTTGATTGTGGGCGGTGCGTTTTATTTTATTTACAATCAATTGGCTAATAATGACAAACTGGATTGGCAGAAATTCATCGTTTTATTCCAGAAAAATCAGTCTATTGGCGGAATCGCCTTTATTTTACTACTGAGTGTTTTAAATCGGTTTTTTGAAATTTTGAAATGGCAAAACTTAGTTGAATTCATTCATGAAATCTCAGTAGGAACAGCAACCAAACAAGTTCTTGGCGCATTAACCGCTGGACTTTTTACACCCAATGGAGTTGGAGAATATGCCGGGAAAGCGTTTTTTTTTGATAAATTAAACACTAAAAAAGTCATATTCTTAAATCTGATCTGCAACGGAATCCAAATGATATTGACCGTTATTTTTGGGGTTTTCGGATTGCTATTTTTTAATGCGCAGTACCATGTGATTACCACAAAAACAATAGCGTTACTTTTTGGATTTCTGATACTTCTCTTCATTGTTTTATTTACGGCCAAAAAAATTACTATCAAAGGGTATTCGATCGAAAAACTGATCCATAAGATTAATGAAATTCCAAAACCCATTCATCAAAAAAATATCTTTTTGGGTATTTGTCGCTATCTTGTTTTCTCGCACCAATACTACTTTTTGTTTCTGGCTTTTGATGTTGACTTGCCTTATTTTACCCTAATTGCCACCATTTCCTCTGTTTATTTCTTAGCTTCTTCCTTGCCTACTTTTCAATTTTTAGACTTTGCCGTAAAAGGAAGTGTTGCGGTTTATTTCTTTGGGATTTTAGGTGTAAATGAATGGATTGTTATTTTCATTTCGACTTTAATGTGGTTTTTGAATGTGGTTTTACCCGTAATAATTGGCACTTATTATGTGTTGAACTTTAAAATCCTCTCTCCTCCCGGAGCTTCGGGACTCCCTAAAGGAGAGAGAGATAAAACTTATTAAAATAATTATGATTACAAATATTTTATTTTTGGTGCTTTTGATTTATGCCGTTTTTATTGGACTTTTGATTTATGGTCTCATTAAAGTGAGTACAATTGATTATATTGGCTTACGGCCAAAAACAAAATTCTCAATTATCGTTCCTTTTCGGAATGAAGCTGAAAATTTACCCATTCTATTAGACAGTTTGTCGAAGCTGAATTATCCGATGGAATTGTTCGAAGTGATTTTGGTCGACGATGAATCGGAAGAAGTGTTCCGTGTTTCGTGCTCAGTGTTTCGTGTTCGGATAATAAAGAACATTCGGATTTCAAACTCACCCAAGAAAGATGCAATTGTAAATGCGATGCAAATTGTAAATGCAGACTGGATTATCACCACCGATGCCGATTGTGTAGTTGATAAAAACTGGTTATTGACCTTGGACAATTACATTCAGCTCCATGATGTGGCGATGATTGCCGGGGCAGTAACGTATGATTGTGGCAATTCATTTTTGCATCATTTTCAGCAATTGGATTTGGCGAGTTTACAAGGCGCAACCATTGGGAGTTTTGGTATTAACAAAGGATTTATGTGCAATGGCGCCAACTTTGCGTACACGAAATCCTTTTTCCAAAAACTGAATGGCTTCGAAGGAAATGACAGCATTGCCAGTGGCGACGATGTGTTCCTGTTGCAAAAAGCGATTGCAAAATCCCCTGAAAAGGTGCATTATCTAAAATCTCGAAATACTATTGTCACCACAAGGCCATTGAACAATTGGAAATCATTATTCCATCAGCGCGTTCGCTGGGCCTCTAAAACAAGTTCGTATCAAAGTACTTTCGGGAAAGGATTGGGACTGTTAGTATTTGCGGGGAATTTGTGTTTGGTGATAGGCGCTGGGTGTTGGGTGTTGGGCGTTATTCCGTTTCTAAATATAGTTTTACTGTTCCTTTTAAAATTTCTTGTTGATGCTGTTTTGATATACGAAACCAACTCTTTTTTAACCAAAACCAAAATACGTTATTTGATTTTGAGCAGTTTGTTTTATCCTTTTTTTAGTACAAGCGTGGCTTTGTATTCTGTGTTTGGAAAATACGAATGGAAAGGCAGAAGATTTTAGAATCCTGATCCGAGCCAAAAAGTAAATACTAACGTAATCTGAAATCAAAAATAGCTACTCTTCATTCGAAAATCCTTTTAAGAACTACTCTACTTTGAGAATCACCGGAAGAATAAATTGTATTTTTACGGGAATACCGCGCTTGATAGCTGGGTTAATTTTTGGAAAATCAACTAAACGAACTTTAAGAATACTGTCAATTTTGATTTTGTCATAAGCCACGGAATCTTTGGGAAACTGCGGCTCAAATTGCATCGTTGCATTTGGAAAAACCGTGACCTTAACTTCAATCGTATCCAGTTCCGGATAAAGAATTGCAAGGGTATCCACACTCAATTTCTCCTGAATCAGCTGGGTTAAAACATCAAAAAAACACTGTTGGCGTTGCTTTTTATCTTCTATTTTTTCACAATCTACTACTGATGGGTATTCATCGACTTCTTTCCAGTTGATGGATTTCAGTTCCTTTTGCAACAATTCTTTTTCCGAGGGAATTTGCTTGTCTAAGTATTGACAGGAATTAAAAAATATAAATACTAAAAAAAGGTAATTCTGCTTCAAGGTTTTGTGTTTGAATTGGACTAATATTCTATAAAAATACAATTATTTTTTTTGAGATGCTTTCGAAAGCAAATAATCTTCGTAGTTTTCAGCAAACAATTTCTTTTTGATCGCAGCGGCAATTTCTTTTTGATCGGAATACGAAGCCACCAATCGATCTGGAAGAACAGCAGTTTGGATTGTATATTTATAAAATTCCTCCTAATTCAATACCGAGTTTGGGTCTGATTTTTTATCGAAAAAATCAAAAAAAGCGCATCAAACTCTTTCAAATAAAAATTCAATACTTTTGAGTGTTCAAAATTAGTAAAAATAAATTTATGGATGTACTGCTTTTGGTTCTTGGTTTTATGTGTATGATTTTAGGCGTTTTGGGTAGTTTTTTACCGGTTCTGCCCGGACCTGGCATCAGTTGGGTTGGATTGGCATTACTGTATTTCACAAATGCTGTTCCGGTAAATTATTGGATTTTAGGAATTACTTTATTGATCACCGTGATCCTATCGGTTTTAGATTACGTGATTCCGGCAAAGGGAACTAAGCGATTTGGCGGAAGCTCCTATGGTATTTGGGGCACTAACATCGGATTGATCGTGGGGATTCTTGCTCCTGTCCCTTTTGGATTCATTATCGGCCCTTTTGTTGGTGCGTTGATAGGTGAACTTATTTATGATTTTAAAGACCATAGTCGAGCTTTGAGAGCGGCTACAGGTTCCTTTATAGGGTTTCTGGCATCCAGCTTTATGAAATTTGTGGTTTGCGTGATGTATTTAGGATTGTTTGTGTGGATTGTCTGGAATTATAAATCTGAGTTATTTTAAGGGAAATACGAAATGAAAGGCATGTATGCTAACCCACTGAACTCCCAAACCTGCTACATTTAAATCAAAAAAGCTATCCACAAAGTGGAAAGCTTTTCATTGGTCTAACTACTAAACCCGCTACGAGTTACAAATTCGCAGCAAACAACACAACTAACGTTAAAAACCTTTTAGGGGCAAAAAAGCCTTTCTGTTACGAAAGGCTTTCCCCAATATTGCGGTCTGGACGGGACTCGAACCCGCGACCCCATGCGTGACAGGCATGTATTCTAACCAACTGAACTACCAAACCTCTGCGTTATTGCGGTGGCAAAGATACAATAGATTTCCGTTTACGCAAGTGTTTTTTGAAAAAATAATTGATAAAAAACCGTACTATCACCCAAAGTTTTGTTTTTCAACCAAGTACGTCAGTACTATTTTTTCAAAACTTTCATTCACACTCACCGGAATATACTTTATTCGGTTTTGAGAGCACGTTAAAGCCAACTTATTGAAGTACATTTCTACTTGTTTTTCATATTCCTCCTTCACATTATCGGCAAAAACTGCTACTTCCTCTCCTGTTTCTATATCAATAAACTTTCGTGGAGCGTTATCATAGTCAAAATTAAGCTCTGTTTTATTGTCAACAACATGAAACAAAACCACTTTATGCTTGTTGTGTTTCAAATGTTGTAAGGCATCAAACAGCGCTTTTTCATTACCGGATTGAAACATATCGGTAAATACAATAATCATCGAACGGCGGTGGATTTTCTCGGCTATTTGATGCAAGAAAGTAATTGCATCCGTACTTTTAGTAGTCGCAGATTTCTCTAAAAGTCCTTCAAGCGCATTCAAAATCATTCGATGGTGGCGATCACTGCCTTTTTCAGGCGCGTAGTACTCGTAACTGTCCGAAAACACACTTAGCCCCACAGCATCACGTTGCTTCTTCAAGAGATTCATTAATACTGCTGAAGCCAAAACTGAAAAACCAATCTTATTCTCAAAAAAATTCTGATTCTCTTTCAATTTCGGATAATGCATCGATGAGGAATTATCAATGATAATATGACACCGCAAATTTGTCTCTTCTTCAAATCGCTTGACGTACAAGCGTTCCGTTTTGGCAAACAGCTTCCAATCAATATGTTTGGTACTTTCGCCTGCGTTATACACTTTATGCTCCGCAAATTCAGCCGAAAATCCATGAAACGGACTTTTATGCATTCCAGAAATAAATCCTTCCACCACTTGATGCGCCAGCAATTCCAGATGCTGGAAACTAGAAATTTTCTCTATTTGCGATTCGATCTTCATATCCCAAATATATTAAAAGATTGAACGATTTAAAAATTAAACTATTACAGAAACTCAATTTAGGAACTGAAATAAATTCAGCTTAAACAAAAAAAAGGCTTGACTCTCGCCAAACCTTTTCTCTGAATCCAGTACAGATCCTATATAAATCATAATCTACTGATTACAACAATGCGTCTAAACTATCCGCGTAGGTTTGCTTTGGAGCAACTCCTACTTGCTTTCCTACTACTTCTCCGTTGTGAAAAACCAAAACAGTTGGTATATTTCTTACTCCGTATTTGGCAGCAAATTCTTGATTTGCATCCACATCTACTTTTCCTATAACTACTTTTCCTTCGTATTCCGTACTCAATTCATCAATGATTGGTCCTACCATTCTACACGGTCCACACCAAGCAGCCCAAAAGTCCACCATTACCGGTTTGTCAGATTTCAAAACTAATTCTTCAAAATTCGCGTCTGTTATTGCTAATGCCATACTATTTTATTTAAAGTTTATCGTTTGAATTTTTAAAATTCAAAACTAGAATACAAATTTAGAAATTAAAAACTAATCAAACACTATTCCTGAATTAGTTTTACCTATTAATACATTGCCAATTCTTATTCAACACATTCAGTGTACCTCCATTTATTACTTATTTGGAGCTATTTCCTGCTGTACGCTGTATTCCCAATTAACAAAAACTACGGCTAAAAAAGCCTTGTTTTTCTAAATCGGGAGATGCCGCTCCCATCAGGGCTAGGGGTTTCCTGAAAACCAAAATATTTATTCCTAAAAAAAGACCGTCATTTCAGATAGTCTTTTTAAAAAATCTAACTTTTTGTGTTTATAAACTGTATTTTACTCCAAGTGTTAATCCCAATCCGCTGATTCCAACATAAGAACTCAGCTCATCCGTAGGTCTGGAAGTATCCACGGTATTAAACTGAGCGTTATTAGAGTTACTGTCTAAACGGTCTGAATAATTCGAATGTATCTGAGATATTGTACGCGTATTCAATCGATCTACTCCATTAACCGTAAATTCCGTTGTTTCTTTATCTTTTCCATGAACAGTAAAGTTACGGTATTCCAATTCTGCAAAAGCCGAAAGGTTTTTGGCCAATTTATACGAAGTCCCTAACGCCGCTTGAAAACCTACTGTAGGATTTGGCTTGATGACATCCTTGCTAAATACATTTACACCAGCGCCAGCAACGGCATTTGTTTCAATCGTCAAATCCCCGTGAACAGGCACAATTACCCCAACTTTAGAGTAAGTTTCAAATCCTTTTACTTCTCCCAGAAAAAACACAAGTGCAGGAGCTAAATCAAAAGCTGTAATTTGCCCAACGGATCGCAGTGTTGTAGCGCCATCATCGACTCTTTTGACCATTGTTTTATCCGTACTATTATAATAATTGATTCCCATTTCCAGACCCAAACGATCCGTAAAACGGTATCCAACACTGCCAGATGTGCGAAAACCTTCTCCAAAAGACCCCGTAACACTCTCCTCTGAAACTAAATCGCCTCCTACATAAACTGTACTTAGTGCAGACTGGCCTCCAACAGTAGGGAATTCAGTTGCGGCTGTCTGAAGAAAATAGGATCCTCCTAATTTAAAATACCAACTTTCCTTTTTTTCCGTTTGCCCTATCACAATCATAGAACAAAACATAAATCCAAATAAAAATAAATTCTTTTTCATGATTATTGTTGTTTAATTCACACAAACATAATGTAAATTTACCCAACGATTCCGGGCTTTTTAGGCCGTAAAAAGCGCAAACAACAGTTCTGTCAAACGCCAAGCTAAATTTTTACTGTGCGCGCATAATTTTAACAAAAACAACACTAAAAAAAATTAAATTTAACTGTTAAAAAATCAGTTTAACTTAAAATTAATTTGCATTTTTTCCAGTTCAACCAACAATTCATTTGAAATTTTCACTTTCAATTTTCTGCTTGGCATGGTCAGCTTAGTCACTACTTTTATTTCTTCTACTTCAGTTGCCGTACTAATTTCGGGATTTCCTGATTCTAGAGAATCGGTTTCCTCATTTTCGTCTACAAAAACGGCTTCTTCATTTTCCGGAAGTACTACCACATTTTCTACTAATCGCTTTATTTTTTCCAACTCCATAATTTCAAAAGCTACAGTATTATCGCCTTTGTTTTCTTGAAAAATATGGTTTAACTTATGGATAAATTCCACCTCTAGATCATTAATATTCAATAGTAAAATTAGCTTTTTAGCAAATGTAGTCAGGACATCCTGCAGGTATTGCACCAGCACAAATTGTAATCTTGGATCCCCTTTTTTTCCAGTATCCCGATCCGTCCAGCCTTCCTTGACCATTACTTTCATGAACGTAAAATTATTCTGAATCAGAAAATGGCGAAACTTCAAATACTCCTCCCCAAAAATCCGAAACTCATAACTTTCATCGTACCCTTCTAATGTAAATATGCCCCAGCCTTTTCCGTTTTTGGCAACACGATGTTGTACATTATTGATAATCCCCCCAAAAGTCAAATTTTTACTGACATGCAATTCCATGTTCTTGAGTGCTTCTAACTTGGCATTGCAAAAATATTTCATTTCAAATTTGTAATCGTCCAGCGGATGCCCAGAAATATAAATCCCCACCACTTCCTTTTCTTTGGCTAATTTTTCCATTGTGCTCCAATCCTCACAAGGCGGAACAACAGGTTCTTCAATTTGCACATCACTACTTTCGCCAAACAAACTTACTTGAGCTGAATTTTCATTTTCCTGAAATTTAGCTCCGTACCGAATTGCTTTTTCGTAAAAGGTAATTCCATCGCCATCATCATGAAAATATTGTGCTCTCGTAGTTCCTAAAAACGAATCGAAACCACCCGCCAAAACCAGATTCTCCAATGCTTTTTTATTGGCCGCACGCAAATCAATTCGTTTGGTCAAATCAAAAATAGATTTGTATTTTCCGTCTTTTCTATTTTCCACAATCGTAGCCACAGCGCCAGAACCTACACCTTTTACAGCTCCCATCCCAAACCGAACCGCATAATCATCGTTTACGGTAAATTTATAAAACGATTCATTCACATCCGGTCCTAAAACCTGTAATCCCATGCGTTTGCATTCTTCCATAAAGAAAGAAACTTGCTTGATATCACTCATGTTATTGGACAAAACCGCAGCCATATATTCAGCCGGATAATTCGCCTTCAAAAATGCCGTTTGGTAGGCAATCCAGGCATAACAAGTCGAATGTGATTTATTAAACGCATATTCTGCAAAGGCTTCCCAGTCTTTCCAGATTTTCTCCAGTTTATCTTCAGGATGCCCTTTGGCCGCAGCCTGACTGATAAATTTAGGCTTCATTTTATCCAAAACATCCTTTTGTTTTTTTCCCATCGCTTTACGCAAAACATCCGCATCCCCCTTTGAGAAATCCGCTAGTTTCTGGGACAAAAGCATTACTTGTTCTTGGTAAACGGTAATTCCGTAGGTGTCTTTTAGTAATTCTTCGCAGGCGTCAAGGTCATAAATAATTTCCTCTTCACCGTTTTTTCGCTTGACGAAACTTGGAATATAGGCAATTGGCCCCGGACGATACAAGGCATTCATGGCAATCAAATCGGGAAATACTGTAGGCTTTAATTCCTTCATGTATTTTTGCATTCCCGGACTCTCATATTGAAAAATTCCTACAGTTTCTCCACGCTGGAAAAGCTCGTAGGTTTTCAAATCATCAATAGGAAACTCATCCGGGTTCAGGTCAATTCCAGTTCTGTATTTTACTAATTTAACCGTATCCTTTATCAGAGTAAGGGTTTTCAAACCCAAAAAATCCATCTTTAACAAACCGGCACTTTCCACCACCGAGTTATCAAACTGGGTCACATACAAATCCGAATCTTTGGCGGTTGCTACAGGAACAAAATCAGTAATATCACTTGGCGTAATAATGACACCACAGGCGTGAATTCCTGTATTTCTAAGATTCCCTTCTAAAACTTTGGCTTGCTGAATGGTTTCTCCGCCCAAATCATCTTCATTAGCAAGTCCTATTAATTCCTTTATTTTATCATACTCTTCGGGACGAACGGCCTTCTTAATTACATCGTCCTTTTCATTTAAAAAACGAGCTAAATTCCACTTAGAAGGCATCATTCCCGGAATCAATTTGGCTATTTTATCGGCTTCAAACAAAGGTAAATCCAACACACGAGCAGTATCTCGAATCGCTGATTTGGTAGCCATTTTACCATACGTGATAATTTGCGCCACCTGTTTCGAACCGTATTTACGGATCACATAATCCATTACGCTACTGCGTCCTTCATCATCAAAATCGATATCAATATCGGGCAAAGACACCCGATCCGGATTCAGGAAACGCTCAAAAAGCAGGTTGTACATCAAGGGGTCAATATTGGTAATCTTCAAACAATACGCCACCACCGATCCCGCCGCAGAACCCCTTCCCGGCCCTACAGAAACGCCCATGCTTCTCGCCTCAGCAATTAAATCCTGCACAATCAGGAAATATCCTGGATATCCTGAATTAGATATCGTCAACAATTCAAAATCAAGTCGTTCTTGAATTTCTTCGGTCATTACGGGATATCGTCTTGTTGCTCCTTCAAAAGTAAGGTGCCTCAAATACGCATTTTCTCCTCGTACCCCGCCATCAACAGCATCTTCCGGATTATTAAATTCAATCGGAATTTCAAATTTTGGCAATAAAACTTCCCGTGCCAAATCGAAAATTTCAATTTTATCCACAATCTCCGAAATATTTGAAATTGCTTCGGGCAAATTTGCAAAAAGTTGTTTCATTTCGTCTCCCGACTTGAAATAATATTCCTGATTGGGCAATCCGTACCGATACCCTCGACCACGACCAATAGGCGTGGTTTGCTTTTCGCCATCACGCACACAAAGCAAAATATCGTGCGCATTCGAATTTTCCTTATCTATATAAAAGGTATTGTTTGTCGCTATAATCTTGACCTCATGCTTTCTGGCCAATGAAATCAAAGACGCATTCACCCGATTTTCATCTTCCTGATTATGACGCATCACCTCAATGTAAAAATCTTCCTTGAATTCGTTTTTCCACCAAAGCAAAGCTTCTTCAGCTTGGTTTTCACCAATATTTAAAATCTTATTTGGAATTTCACCATAAAGATTTCCGGATAAAACAATAATATCTTCTTTGAATTCCTGAATGACTTTCCTATCGATTCTTGGCACATAATAAAAACCTTCGGTATACGCAATGGAAGACATTTTAGCCAAATTATGGTACCCTTTTTTGGTCTTCGCCAAAAGTACTATCTGGTAACCATTGTCTTTAATTTTTTTGTTTTTATGGTCCTCACATACAAAAAATTCACAACCTACAATAGGTTTCATCGGAACTTCAGTAGGTTCATCCCCATTTTCAATCGCCTCTTTATTCTTGGCTTCAGCCACTTTATTATGGTATAAAATATCGCGGACAAAATGAAAAGCACCCATCAAATTCGCATGATCGGTCATGGCAACTGCCGGCATTTTTTGTTGTGCCGCCGCTTTTACCAATGCTGCAATACTGATCGTCGATTGCAATACCGAAAACTGCGTATGATTATGCAAATGCACGAAAGGCGCATCTACAAGTACTTTTTTATTCTCTGAAAGTTCTGCTTTCGAAACTGTCGGCGCTTGTTTTTCGCCAAACTGCTGACGAATTTTATCGGACGCTTCCTTTAGATTAATATGTTTTAAACCTATGAGTTTAATCTCACTTGGATTCTTGCTTTGAAAATCTTGAAAATAACTGCCCGGAACGTCGAGTTCCTCTTTTGTAAAAACATCACGACGAATTAACTCTAAGAAACAACGCGTAGTTGCCTCCACATCGGCAGTGGCGTTGTGCGCTTCACCGAAAGGTTTATTAAAAAGATACGAATGCAATTCCGTTAGCGTAGGCAGTTTAAATTTACCGCCACGGCCACCTGGTAATTTTAATAACGAAGCCGTAACTTCTGTACAAGTATCCAGAATTGGCATCGAGCTCATTTGGCTCTCCACTCCCATTCTGTAAAATTCGCACCCCATAATATTGATATCAAAACCTAAATTCTGACCCACTATAAATTTAGCTTTGCCTAATACAGCATTGAATTTTTCTAGCACTTCTGCCAACGAAATCCCATCGGCTTCCGCCAATTCTGTAGAAATACCGTGAATTCGTTCGGCATCAAACGGAATATTAAACCCTTCGGGCTTGATCAAATAATCCTGATGCTCAATCAGTTTACCCATATCGTCGTGCAACTGCCACGCGATTTGAATACATCGTGGCCAGTTATCCGTATCTGAAATGGGTGCGCCCCAACGTTTTGGTAATCCTGTGGTTTCGGTATCGAATATTAAGTACATAGCTGGATTTGAAGAGTTTGTGATTTTAAAAAATCGCGAAAAATGAATTTCAAATTTAGTTTTTTTAGAGTAGAATAGAAGTAAATTATCAACAAAAAACAAAATTATTTTCCAAGGCTATTCTCCTATTAAAACTACGATCACTTTCAACAAATCAGTTTGATTGCATCTTATTAAAAGATAAAAAGACGACATATTGCTTTTTTGGATGTCGTAGTATTTCATCAAAAAAAAACAATGAAATACCGCTAAAAAAAATGTTGTTTACTACGAAAACCATTTTAAAAAACAACTGTCACAAAAGTGAATTAGTGAATTTAAAATTAAAAAAAAGTTACTTTTCATACCATTTAATTAAATATTCGTAAATATAACTGCATTTAAGAAGCCTAATTTAACGATTCAATAAACATCAAAAAACTCAACAAATTGATTTTTTATTAGATCTAAATAAAAAAGTACCGTACAAAAAAAAAGTAAAAAGACAAAAATCAACAAAGAAATATCCGAATGGGATTTTGGGTATCGTATATAATGGAATATTGATACGTAAAGCCTTGATTGTTTTTTTAGCTTTGTCTTTATTGTTATCATCTTAGCCTTTTGGGCTATAAACAAAACACATTAAAACATATTAAAATGAGTACTACATTATTTGACAAAGTATGGGATTCGCACGTGGTGCGCAAAATTAAAGACGGACCAGACGTATTTTTTATTGACCGTCATTTCATCCATGAAGTTACTAGTCCTGTAGCTTTTTTAGGTTTAAAAGAACGAGGCATTTCAGTATTATACCCAGAGCGCACTTTTGCTACTGCAGATCACAACACACCAACTATAAATCAACATTTACCGGTTGAAGACGCATTGTCTGCCAATCAACTCAAAGCATTAGAAGAAAATGCTGCTGAATACGGCATTAGCCATTGGGGTTTAGGAAATCAAAAAAATGGAATTGTTCATGTGGTGGGTCCTGAAAACGGAATTACCTTACCCGGAGCAACCATTGTTTGTGGTGATTCACATACATCAACTCACGGAGCTTTTGGCGCCATCGCTTTCGGAATTGGGACGTCTGAGGTTGAGATGGTACTTTCTACCCAATGCATTATGCAACCTAAACCTAAAAAAATGCGCATTAATGTTGCCGGTAATCTTCAATTTGGGGTTACTCCCAAAGATGTGGCACTTTATATTATATCTAAATTATCGACTTCAGGGGCTACCGGCTATTTTGTGGAATATGCAGGTGAAGTTTTTGAACACATGAGCATGGAAGGCCGTATGACCGTTTGTAATTTAAGTATCGAAATGGGTGCTCGTGGCGGAATGATCGCTCCAGACCAAACTACTTTTGATTATTTAGAAGGACGTTTGTATACTCCAAAAGGGGATGATTGGAATAAAGCAGTAGCCTATTGGAAAACATTGAAAACAGATACTGATGCCAAATTTGATGAAGAAATCAACTTTGAAGCATCGGATATTGAGCCTATGATTACCTACGGAACAAACCCAGGAATGGGACTGGGAATTTCTAAAAGCATTCCAAACTCAAAAGACGTTGCCGAAGGAGAAGAAACATATGCAAAATCTTTAGGATACATGGGATTTCATCAAGGAGAAGCCATGATTGGAAAACAAATTGATTACGTTTTCTTAGGAAGTTGTACCAATGGTCGAATTGAAGATTTCAGAGCTTTTGCCTCCATTGTAAAAGGACGCCAAAAAGCGGATAATGTTACCGCTTGGCTGGTTCCAGGATCACATGTCGTAGAAGCACAAATTAAAGAAGAAGGAATTCTTGAGGTATTAACCCAAGCTGGTTTTGTTTTGCGTCAGCCAGGATGTTCCGCTTGTTTAGCAATGAATGACGACAAAGTTCCTGCCGGAAAATATGCGGTAAGTACTTCCAACAGAAACTTTGAAGGACGTCAAGGACCTGGCTCAAGAACGTTGTTAGCAAGTCCGTTTATGGCTGCTGCTGCCGCTGTAACTGGAGTTTTGACAGATCCTAGAGAACTTCTTTAAAAGAATTCAGATTGAAGATTAACGATTTTTGATTGCAGATTTCGTTAGTGTCAAAATCCAATTTGAATTTTTAAAATCAAGATTAAAATAGTAAAAAAATAAAAACAGTAGCGATTAAACATTTATTTTCAAAACAGGAAATCTAAAATCTAAAATCGTTAATCAAAAATCAAAAATCAAATGGCTTACGATAAATTTAATATTCTTACCAGTAGCGCAGTTCCGCTTTCTATCGAAAATGTAGATACGGATCAAATTATTCCCGCTCGATTTCTAAAAGCAACCGAACGTGTTGGTTTTGGCGACAACCTTTTCCGTGACTGGAGATACAATAATGACGGAACTCCGAAAGCTGATTTTGTACTGAATAATCCAATCTACAGCGGAAAAATTCTTGTTGGAGGCAGAAATTTTGGTTCGGGTTCCTCAAGAGAACACGCTGCTTGGGCGGTTTACGATTATGGTTTTAGATGTGTGGTTTCTAGTTTTTTTGCTGATATTTTTAGAAATAACTGCCTGAATGTTGGTGTCTTACCAGTTCAGGTTAGTGCTGGATTTGCAGAAAAAATATTTAAAACTATCGAAGAAGATCCAAAAACGGAACTAGAAATTAATCTTTCAGAACAAACCATTACCATTAAAGCAACTGGCGAAAAAGAATTTTTTGATATTTCGGGTTATAAAAAAGACAATATGATCAATGGTTTTGACGATATTGATTATTTGCAAAATATAAAATCAGAAGTGGTGGAATTTGCCAATCAACTTCCTTACTAAACATAATCCGAAAAGGTATTGGCTAAAGATTTTCTTTGGGTTCTCCCCGAAGCAACTGTTTTTAGTTTTTGATAAAAACAAGATATCCCGATTTCTGATTCATGAAATCGAAATCGAATCCCATTTATAATGAAAAAAAGAAAAATTGAAATAATGGATACGACGCTCCGTGATGGTGAACAAACCTCCGGAGTCTCCTTTTCTGCTGCAGAAAAATTAACCATTGCACAATTATTACTGGAAGAGCTTCATATTGACCGAATCGAAGTTGCTTCGGCTCGTGTAAGCGAGGGTGAATTTCAAGGAGTAAAAGGAATTATGGCTTGGGCCGAAACAAAAGGATACAGCAGCCGAATTGAAGTTTTAACCTTTGTAGACGGCGGCCTTTCTATTGAATGGATGAAAAATACCGGAGCTAAAGTTCAGAATTTACTAACCAAAGGATCGCTCAACCACTTAACCCACCAGTTAAAAAAAACACCCGAACAACATTTTTCTGAAATTGCGCAAGCCATAGCCTTAGCTCAGGAAAATAATATTGAAACCAATGTATATCTGGAAGACTGGAGTAACGGAATGCGTAATTCCGCTGAATATGTATTTCAATATTTAGACTTTCTAACTAAGCAACCGGTCAAAAGAATCTTATTACCGGACACTTTAGGGGTTTTAATCCCTTCTGAAACTTTTGAATTTATTGCAAAAATTATAGCGAAATACCCTGATACTCATTTTGATTTTCATGCGCACAACGACTACGATTTAAGTATCGCCAATGTAATGGAAGCCGTAAAAGCTGGTATTCAAGGGCTTCACGTAACTGTTAACGGGATGGGAGAACGGGCTGGAAATGCACCCCTTGAAAGCACTGTTGCGGTAATCAATGATTTCTTACCCGAAATAGAAATTGGCGTAAAAGAATCTTCGTTATATTCTGTTAGCAAATTAGTAGAAACGTTTACCGGATACAGAATCCCTGCAAACAAACCTATTGTGGGCGACAATGTATTTACACAAACTGCTGGTATTCATGCCGATGGTGACAATAAAAACAACCTGTATTTTAACGATTTACTACCGGAGCGTTTTGGCAGAAAAAGAAAGTATGCCCTTGGTAAAACCTCTGGAAAAGCCAATATCGAGAAAAATCTTCAAGAATTAGGCCTTCAATTAAACCCTGAGGATTTAAAGTTAGTTACCCAAAGAATCATTGAATTAGGAGATAAAAAAGAAACCGTTACTAAAGAAGACTTACCCTATATTATCTCTGATGTTTTGGACAGCCAAACCTATCAGGAAAAAATTGTTGTTGAGTCCTATATATTATCTCATGCAAAAGGCATGCGTCCATCGACTACTTTATCTTTAAAAATAGATGGTGAAATCATTGAAGAGCACGCACAAGGAGATGGACAATTTGATGCTTTCATGAATGCATTGGCAAAAATATATAAAAGCAAAAACTTAGAATTGCCAAAACTGATTGATTATGCCGTACGAATTCCACCAGGAAGCAGTTCTGACGCCTTATGCGAAACCATAATCACCTGGACAAATAATGAAAAAGAATTCAAAACCAGAGGGCTGGACTCTGACCAAACAGTTGCCGCAATTATAGCAACCCAAAAAATGCTGAACGTAATCCCAGCCCCAGCCCTCCACGAAGGCGAGGGAGCCAAGCCGAAATTGGAGCTTGAAAATTTGAAATAAAATTAAAGAAATACAACACAAACAACAAACCCAATCCTTCAACACCCAGTCTCCCTTTCCTTTGGAGGGAGCTGGGAGGAGGAAAACACAATTAATATGAAATTAAAAATAGCCCTTTTAGCCGGAGACGGAATTGGACCAGAAGTAATCCATGAAGCCGTAAAAGTTTCGGATGCGATCGCTAAAAAATTCAACCATGAAATCATCTGGACTCCTGCACTTACAGGAGCTTGCGCCATTGACGCCGTAGGAGTTCCTTATCCTGATGAGACTCACGAAATTTGTATGGCTGCTGATGCTGTTTTATTTGGAGCCATTGGCCATCCAAAATATGATAATGATCCAAGCGCTCCGGTTCGTCCAGAACAAGGTTTGTTATTAATGCGTAAAAAACTAGGGCTGTTTGCCAATGTTCGCCCAACATTTACATTCCCCTCTTTGATTGACAATTCTCCTTTAAAAAGAGAGCGTATTGAAGGAACTGATTTAATCTTTTTAAGGGAACTTACCGGCGGAATTTATTTTGGAGAAAAAGGAAGAAAAGACGGTGGTGAAACAGCGTTTGACACTTGTACCTATACCAGATCAGAGGTAAAACGTTTAGCTAAAAAAGGTTTTGAACTAGCAATGACTCGTACTAAAAAACTATGTTGTGTAGACAAAGCCAACGTAATGGAAACTTCTCGTTTGTGGAGAGAAACCGTACAAGCAATGGAAAAAGACTATCACGAAGTTACGGTAAGTTATGAATTTGTGGATGCCGTAGCGATGCGTTTAGTACAATGGCCAAATTCATATGATGTCTTGATTACAGAAAATTTATTTGGAGATATTTTGACTGATGAAGCTTCAGTGATATCCGGATCAATGGGATTAATGCCTTCTGCATCCGTTGGAGAACATACTTCATTGTACGAACCCATTCACGGATCCTATCCACAGGCCACAGGCCTAAATATTGCCAATCCATTAGCGACCGTATTATCTGCTGCAATGATGTTTGAAGATGCCTTCGGCTTAAAAAAAGAAGCGGCTGCGATTAGAGCTGTAGTCAACAAATCACTCGAACAAGGAATTGTAACTGAAGATTTAGTTGCTAAAGGGGCTAAGGCATACAAAACTAGCGAAGTAGGTGACTGGTTAGTTGCTAATTTGTAAAATCCAACCCCCTTTCCTCTGGGAAGAGGGCTGGGGTGAGGAAACAAAAAAGGTGTCAATTTACATTGACACCTTTTTTTATAGTTGTAGAGAAAAATATTAATATCCACCTCTGTTTCCACCACCACGGTTTTCTCCACCACGGCTGTTTCCACCACCATAACCACCGCGAGATTCTCCACCACGACTGTTATTGTTAAAACTTCTTCTTTCACCTTCTGGTTTAGGCTCCGATTTGTTTACAACGATTGCACGTCCTTGAACAGTAGCACCATTCAATTCATCAATAGCCTTTTGAGCTTCTTCATCATTTGGCATTTCAACAAAACCAAATCCTTTACTTCTTCCAGTGAATTTATCAGTAATAATTTTAACTGAATCAACTGCTCCATAAGCCTCGAAAGACTCTCTTAAATCTGCTTCCTCAATACTGAATGGAAGACTTCCAACAAAAATATTCATATGTTCTTATTTAAATAATAAAACAAATGTACTGCTATTTTTTTTGCAATCTACTATAGATTAGCTTATTTATGTTTTTATTTTAAATTCAAAAAGAAAATGAAGCTACTAAAATACCCAACTCCTGCAATTTAAGAATCTTAACCGTGTGAATTTAGGGAACCCGCAGACTTACCGGAACCTTATAAAATACGCCTTGTTGAAAATTCAAAACAGTCCCTGCTGATGGGTTGCCATTTGCATTTTCTGCACTAAATTTAAAAGTACCTGTAACCGTAAGACCCTTCTCATCATAATCAGTAATTACTATTTGCCCGCTACCCATGTCAATACCTGTTGCAAATGAAACATCGCTTCCTCCAGTCAATACGTAAACAGCTGTCTTGGAATTACTGGTTCCCAATGGATACACTTGAGGTGATATGGAGGTTGTCTTCAAAGTCAAAACCTCATTTCCAGTAAACCCTTCAATTACTAGTGAACCATCAGAAGCTAAAGTCGCTTTGGAAGCTGTCGCTCTCCAAAACACATTGTCTTTCCTTCCTTGTAAAGAAGGAGTATTAAAACTCACCTCTTCCGCACATGAAATCATTAAAAAAAGTACCCCTAGAAATATCAAATATTTTTTCATAAAACCTTCTTTTACTAACAAAAATAGGGCATTAATGCTAAAAAAAAAACATAACAGGACAAAAAAACACGAATCAAAACCACCTACAGTGCACTGCCACAGATTAAAACCACAATCCAATTAGTATTTATCAATAAAAAAGGTATCTTTGCACCCTTAATTAACAGAGGTCGAGTACCTCAAAATTTAATCACAAGATTATGTCAGTAAAAATTAGATTACAAAGACACGGTAAAAAAGGAAAACCTTTTTACTGGGTTGTAGCTGCAGATGCGCGCTCAAAAAGAGATGGTAAATACCTAGAAAAAATTGGTACTTACAATCCAAACACAAACCCAGCAACTATCGACTTAAACCTTGATAGTGCAGTAAAATGGTTGCACAATGGTGCTCAACCAACAGATACTGCTAAAGCGATTCTTTCTTACAAAGGAGCTTTATTGAAACATCACCTTGACGGTGGTATCCGTAAAGGAGCCTTAACTCAAGAACAAGCTGATGCTAAATTAAATGCTTGGTTAGAGGCAAAAACTGGAAAAGTAGATGCTAAAAAAGACGGCTTAACAAAAGTGCAAGCGGATGCTAAAGCTAAAGCTTTCAAAGCAGAACAAGATGTAAATGCAAAACGTTTAGCTGCAGCTGCTCAAGCAGAAGCTGACGCTATCGCTGCTGCAACTCCAGCTGTTGAAGAAGAAGTTGCTGAAGCTGAAGAAGCTCCTGCCGCAGAAGAAAATAACGAAACAACTGAAGCATAATTTTAGAAGGCGACTATGCGTAAAGAAGATTGTTTCTATTTAGGTAAAATCGCTAAAAAATTTAGTTTCAAAGGGGAAATTCTAGCCTATTTAGACACGGACGAACCTGAGTTATATGAAAACTTGGAATCAGTGTTTGTTGAATGTAACAAACACTTGGTTCCTTTTTTTATTGAAAGTAGTTCGCTGCACAAAAACGATTTACTTAGAATTCGTTTTGAAGACATGACTACCGAAGAAGAGGCAGACGCCATTATAGGCAATGCCATCTACCTTCCTTTGAAGATGTTGCCGAAACTTAGCGGCAATAAATTCTATTTCCACGAAGTAATTGGTTTTGAAGTTGAAGACAAACGTCTTGGTGTTGTTGGAAAGATCGAATCCATTAATGATACTACTGCCCAACCCCTTTTTGAAGTCCTCAACGGTGATGTTGAGATTCTTATCCCCATGATTGATCTTTTCTTGGTTAAAATTGACCGTGAAAACAAAAAAGTTATCATGGATCTACCAGAAGGACTTATTGAAATGTACCTTTAAATTAGTGTTCAGTATTCAGTTTTTAGTGTTCAATTCCTCAAAAATCGTTAATCTACAATCTGAAATCAAAATTCCCTATGTTTAGTTTCAAACAATTCTCAATCCAGCAAGATCGTTGCGCCATGAAAATTGGAACCGATGGCGTTTTACTTGGTGCATGGACTCCTATTGAAAACAATCCTATTAGTATTTTAGATATTGGAGCCGGAACAGGAGTAATCGCACTAATGCTGGCACAAAGAAGTAACGCGGAACAAATTGACGCTTTGGAAATAGACGAAGAAGCGTATGAACAATCCGTAGATAATTTTGAAAACTCCCCTTGGAGTGATCGCTTATTTTGTTTTCATGCCGGTTTAGATGAATTCGTCGAAGAACCGGAAGACGAGTATGATTTAATTGTTTCCAATCCTCCATTTTATACTGATGATTACAAATCTGATAACGAACAACGTGATTTAGCCCGTTTTGCTGACGCGATGCCTTTTGAGGATTTAATCGAGGCTGCTGATTTATTGCTTTCAGAAAACGGAATATTCACAGTTATAATTCCTTTCAAAGAAGAAGAAAATTTCTTGGCTCTTGCCAAAGAATACGAATTGTATCCAATTAAAATTACACACGTAAAAGGAACTCCAACTACCGAAATTAAACGCAGTTTATTGGCCTTTAGCCGAGAAGAAAGCTCGAACTATCCCGTTGACGAATTGATTATCGAAACTGCAAGACACATTTATACTCCCGAATACATTGCATTGACTAAAGAGTTTTATATGAAGATGTAAGTCCAAAATGATTCTAAATAACACCTAAACCATTCCGTAATCTTATTTAAAACACCTTTGATCTCTGCTAAAGTTAATTTTTATTGTAATTTAGAGGACAATACCTTTTTTAATAAAATCCCGTATATAAAAGGACTTATTTGTTAAAAAATAAGCTAAGTAATAACCATGGTATAATGTCGTATTTTAAAATCAGGATAAAATCATGTAAAAATCTGATTTAAAGCTGTTTTACTTAAAGTTAATTCTTTTGATTTTACGACTTTTAAACTTTCGACTTACTTATTTCTATTTCAAATAAAAAAATATAACATTTGTTAATGCTTTTGTTATATTTCTTTCTGTAAATTTGTTCCATAAAAATTAATAACCATGAGACCAGACTTATTTCAAGCGCCAGATTACTACAACCTTGACGATTTACTAACAGAAGAACACAAACTAGTACGTGACTCTGCTCGTGCTTGGGTAAAACGTGAAGTATCACCTATTATAGAAGAATATGCTCAAAAAGCCGAATTCCCAAAACAAATCATTAAAGGTTTGGGCGAAATAGGCGGTTTTGGTCCTTACATCCCAGAAGAATACGGCGGTGCGGGTCTAGACCAAATATCTTATGGTTTGATCATGCAAGAAATAGAACGCGGTGATTCTGGCGTTCGTTCCACTTCATCTGTACAATCTTCTTTGGTAATGTATCCTATTTGGAAGTACGGAAATGAAGAACAACGCATGAAATACTTACCTAAGTTAGCCACTGGAGAATACATGGGCTGTTTTGGTTTAACGGAACCTAACTATGGCTCTGATCCAGGAAGTATGATTACCAACTTCAAAGATATGGGCGACCATTATTTATTGAATGGTGCCAAAATGTGGATTTCAAATGCTCCGTTTGCTGATATTGCCATTGTTTGGGCAAAAAATGAAGAAGGAAGAATTCACGGTTTAATTGTAGAACGCGGAATGGAAGGTTTCTCTACTCCGGAAACGCACAACAAATGGTCGCTTCGTGCCTCATCAACTGGAGAACTGATTTTTGACAATGTCAAAGTGCCAAAAGAAAACTTATTGCCCAATAAATCTGGATTGGGAGCACCGCTTGGTTGTCTGGATTCAGCACGTTACGGAATTGCCTGGGGCGCTATTGGCGCAGCCATGGATTGTTACGATACGGCTTTGCGTTACGCCAAAGAACGAATTCAGTTTGACAAACCAATTGCAGGAACCCAATTACAACAAAAGAAATTAGCCGAAATGATTACTGAAATCACAAAAGCGCAATTATTAACATGGAGATTAGGTGTTTTAAGAAATGAAGGTAAAGCGACAACGGCCCAAATCTCAATGGCCAAAAGAAATAATGTAATGATGGCTGTGGAAATTGCCCGAGAAGCCAGACAAATGCTAGGCGGAATGGGAATTACTGGAGAATATTCGATCATGCGTCACATGATGAACCTGGAATCTGTAATCACCTATGAAGGGACGCACGATATACACTTGTTAATTACCGGTATGGACATCACTGGAATTCCTGCTTTCAAGTAGTGGTAAACAGTTATTAAACTATTAATAAAATTGATAATAAAAGCTTCTTGATACCAAGAAGCTTTTTTATATTTACACAAAAATACTCTTTATGAATATCCAAACCATCAACAATAGTATTCAGCCTCAAAAAGAACTGTTGTTACACCATCCTTTATATAAAAAAGTAAAAACTATTGAGGATTTACAATGTTTTCTAGAAAATCATATTTATGCTGTTTGGGATTTCATGTCTTTGTTAAAAGCACTACAATCCAAATTAACTTGTACAACAACGCCTTGGTTTGCAACGGAAAATCCACAAACCCGATATTTAATAAACGAAATTGTCCTTGCTGAAGAATCTGACTTAACATTAGACGGACGCCGTTTGAGTCATTATGAAATGTATATTGAAGCCATGCAATCCTGTGGAGCAAATACTGAAGGTATTGAACATTTTTTAACTGAAGTAGATTCCCTTCAAAACATATTTGTCGCTATAAAAACCAGCACTTTACACCCCAATATTAAAGCATTCCTGGATTTCACATTCAGGGTTATTGAGGAAGGGAAATCCCATGAAATTGCAGCGGCTTTTACTTTTGGAAGAGAAGATTTGATACCGAGTATGTTTACCGCTATTTTGAAAAACTTTCAGGAGAATTTCCCTGAAACGGATTTGAGCAAACTGATTTATTATTTTGAAAGACACATCGAATTGGATGCGGATGAACATGGGCCAATGGCGATGAAAATGATAACAGAACTTTGCGGTACAGATGCTCAAAAATGGTCTGATGTTGAGGAAGTATCAAAATTAGCTTTAGAGAAACGCATTGGTCTTTGGGACGCCATCGAAGAAACTATCCTAATGAATGTTGAATTGGCATAAAACTAATACTTTCAAATAACGCAACACTTCTTTAGAAAATACCCTTAAAAAAAGCATCTTGTTTTAGTAACAAGATGCTTTTTTATTAATTTTCAGGAGCCAATTCGAGTTCTAATCCCTCGAGGCTTTCGGTAATTGGGATCTGACAGCCCAAACGACTGTTTGCTTTTACATAAAAGGCTTCTGAAAGCATTGCTTCTTCATCATCGCCCATTTCTGGCAAGGCAACATCATTAAGAACATAACATTGACAGGAAGCACACATGGCCATACCGCCGCAGGTTCCTTCTACAGGAAGCTCATAGGCTTTGCATAATTCCATGATATTCATGGCCATATCCGTGGGAGCCTGTAACTCATGCACGACTCCTTCTCGATCTTTTATTTTTATTAATACATCCATATGATTGTGGGTGTTTGGTTTTAGGCAATCGGTGTTGGTTATTAAATACGGACTGCGTGAGGGATAGAAGCTGGCTACCGAAGTAGCGCGGATAGCCCGACCGTTTTAAGAAAAAAGGCCTATACCCGTTAAAACAAGTAGCCTTTTTTCTTAAAAGGGGCACGCCCTGTTAATTTATAGGATATTTACAACAGTTTCTATTTGTGGTGCAAACTTTTTGATGGTTGTTTCTACTCCGGCACGCAATGTCATTTGATTTACGCTGCAACTGGTACAGGCTCCTTCGAGACGCACTTTTACGTGTTTCCCGTCCTCTATGGAAATAAGGGTAATGTCACCACCATCTGAATTCAAAAAAGGTCTTATTTCTTCTAGCGCTTTTTGAACTTCTAGGGTTAATTGTTCTGTTGTCATTGTCTTTGTTTAAAGATTCAAAAGATTAGAAAATTGAACGATTGAAAATTATTTTCATGCGTTCTAATTTTTTATTTTTTTACTGCGGAACAACCTGCCATAGTTGTAATTTTCACAGCTTCGGTAGCAGGTAAATTTTTATTTCTGTTGACGGTTTCCTGCACTACATTTTTTGTGATTTCCTCAAAAACTGTTTCGATAACTGAACCGGTTTGCATGGCTGCAGGACGACCGTAATCACCTGCTTCCCGAATCGATTGTACGATGGGCACTTCACCAAGGAATGGAACATCTAAGTCTTCGGCAAGATTCCTGGCCCCTTCTTTTCCAAAGATATAGTATTTGTTTTCAGGCAATTGCTTCGCCTGTTCGCTTTCGCTCGAGTCTTCCGGTGTAAAATACGCCATGTTTTCTATAATTCCTAAAACTGGTACATTTATAGCTTCTGAGAGGAACATTGAAACTCCTTTTTTGGCATCGGCCAAAGCTACGGCCTGAGGAGTACTTACGATGACAACTCCTGTAATTGGCAAGGATTGCACGATAGAAAGGTGGATATCTCCTGTTCCTGGTGGCAAATCGACTAACATAAAATCTAATTCCCCCCAATCTGCATCAAATATCATTTGGTTCAAGGCTTTAGAAGCCATGGGCCCTCGCCATATTACTGCTTGACTTGGTGCTGTAAAAAATCCTATCGAAAGAATTTTTACCTCATAACTTTCTACGGGCTTCATTTTTGATTTTCCGTCAACCATGACAGAAATGGGCTTTTCACTTTCTACGTCGAACATAATAGGCATGGACGGACCATAAATATCCGCATCTAGAATCCCTACTGAAAATCCCATTTTAGCTAATGATACTGCAAGATTTGCAGTAACGGTAGATTTACCTACACCGCCTTTACCAGAGGCTACTCCGATAATATTTTTTATACCTGGAATTTGTTTCCCTTTGATTTCCGGTTTGTCCGGCACTTCCACTTTACTATTAATTTTGATTTTAGCCTCCGGAGATACTAATTCAAGAATTGTTTTTCTGATGTCGTCTTCCGCACGTTTTTTGATGTGCATTGCTGGGGTATGTAATACTAGATCTACCACTACTTCATCGCCAAAAGTGACTACGTTTGCAATTGCTCCGCTTTCAACCATATTTTTCCCTTCTCCGGCTATAGTAATTGTTTCTAAGGCTTTAAGAATTTCTTTTTTTTCTAATTTCATTTTTAGTTTACTGTTTCTATTGGCTTATACCACCAGAATATTATCTTTATTTAAACTGATTTCAGATTACAAAGATACTATGAAAAGTTCTTATTATAAAGGATTTGCATCGCATTTATTGATGCACAGATTGCTGGTCGTTATTGGGTATTTGTTGAGAATAGAACCCCGGAATCTGAACTATTATAAATCATTCTGTCCTGACTTCCGGTTGCCAAAAATATTTTTCTAAATCTACAATTTGATTGTTGGTCACGATTATTCCCTCGCTTTCCAATAATTGCTGCATCAGATTGGTGCCGTCAAAATGTAATTTCCCCGTGAGCAAACCGTTCCTGTTGACTACACGGTGTGCCGGAACATCCTCCAGACCATGGGAGGCATTCATTGCCCAGCCTACCATTCTGGCAGAGCGTGCCGTTCCTAAGGCCTTTGCAATAGCGCCATACGAAGTAACCTTACCGTAAGGAATTTGCCTGACGATGTCATACACGCGTTCAAAAAAAGTATCGTTTGACATGATTTTAAATCTAGTGAAAAAAGGTTTTATGGGAGACCCGGTGAGCCAATTACCCCATATAATAACGGACAATATTAATCAAAGTAACTAATGATATAAACCCGGTTATGCTACCAATAATTGTATTCATGTTTCGCATAATATAATCCGACTTCTCTTGTATTTTTTGAAAAAAAGTAATGTACAAATAAAACCCCAAAAAAGAGCCCAACACCACTCCTGTCACAAAAACAAAAACATTTGAAAAATCAAACAGAAACAAATTATAAGAAGCCAAAGTAATGCTTGCAAAAACATAATAAGGGATCGGGAAAAAGTTAAGAGAGGAGAGCAAAACTCCTAAGAAAAAACGAGTGGAAGTACTCTTCTTTTTTATTTTGTCTTTTTTAATTTTGGGGGTTTTAGCAACCAACAAAAAAAAAATAGTCAACGCAGTAAAGATGACAAATCCTACTTCTCGCAATAAAACAATCACATCCGGGCGCACTTCGATAAATTGTGCAAATAAAATAGCGAGATAGGCTTGTACAAAAATTACGATTACTGCTCCCAAAACAAACCAAAAAGCGCTTTTCTTCCCTTCTTTCAGATTTACTTTAGCAGCTGTCATATTGAGAAGTCCCGGGGGAGTAATCCCCACAAAGGCAGTAACAAAACCCAAAAACAAGGAAGTGATTAAATTCATAAGCAAACGGT
The DNA here is from genome assembly GCF_003970395.1 of Flavobacterium sp. GSP27. Lineage (NCBI taxonomy): Bacteria > Pseudomonadati > Bacteroidota > Flavobacteriia > Flavobacteriales > Flavobacteriaceae > Flavobacterium > Flavobacterium sp. GSP27. Next base: position 42,395 of record NZ_RYDP01000004.1, read on the forward strand.
ACCAGTATTCAAAAAAACAATCCCAAATATAAAACTATTCTTTAATTTTAAATCGAATATACGTAATTGCTTTATTAACTTCCAAATATTGTTTTTCATAAAATGTCTGAAAAGCAGTTACTTCCTCGGGACTTCCTTCATTTACATACACATTATGATTGGCATATAAAACTTCGTGCCCTTCGCCATGCAGCAAACCTAAGGTATATCCATGCATGAATTCACTGTCTGTTTTAAGATTTACAATACCGTCTTTTTTAAGTACTTTTTTATACAATTGCAAAAACTCGGAATTTGTCATTCTGTGTTTGGTCCGTTTGTATTTTATTTGGGGATCGGGAAAAGTAATCCAGATTTCGTCTACTTCATTTTCATCAAAAATATGATTGATCAATTCGATCTGAGTTCTAATGAAAGCCACATTATGCAATCCGGTATCCACAGCAGTTTTAGCACCACGCCAGAAACGCGCGCCTTTGATATCAATTCCGATAAAGTTTTTATTGGGATACCTTTCTGCCAGACCTACTGAATATTCTCCTTTCCCACAGCCTAGTTCCAGCACCAATGGATTTTCATTTTTGAAAAATTCTGTATTCCATTTCCCTTTCAACGGAAATAAATCACCTACTACTTCTTCCCTCGTTGGTTGAAAAACGTTGTTGAATGTCTCGTTTTCCTTGAATCTTTTTAATTTGTTTTTGCTTCCCACTTTTTTAGTATATTTTGGCAAAATTAAGGAAATATATAAGACGGAGCGAACTAGGGGCCAAAAAATGAAAAACGTTTTAAAAACAACATTTAATGCACCCTTTAAACTATTATTTAATTAAAGATGGCTTTTAAACAACAGTACATTTTATGAAGAAATTTTAAACTAAGTAATGACTCAAATTTAATGTCATATTTTAATAAAGCACTAAATTTCTTTGCCACAGATTAGCACAGATTAATTCGTTATGTAATTTTAAAAATCTTTTTAATCCTTACAATCTGTGGCAAAAACTCTTTTTAATAATTGCGACAATATATCTTTCTTGCTACTTAAGAATAAAACAAAAACTAAAAATTTTATTGCTTTGCTTGTATTTTTTTGATCATGGCATCTTCGATAGGAGTTTTAACTTTAATCACTTCACCTGAATTGCTATTTGGGATTGTCATAGACAAAACGTATTGCTTTATTTTCCATTCTTGCCCTATTTTGACTAACACGCCTGAGCCGCGACAAATTTTCATTTGAGTATTCAGTAATTCATCAAACCAAGCTATTTTACCTGTTTTGTCAAAATGAATATGACGTTCTAAAGCTGTAAAACTCCACGCTTTTCCTTTATCGAAATGTGGTTTTGCATAGGCCTGAAAAGCTGTTTTATTCCAAATCTCTGTTGCATCAGTACCTATAAAAATTGCATCATCTGACATCAAGCCGAAGTATGCGTTATAATTAGCATCTGCAGCAGCTTTATGCCAAGTATTTAATGTAACATTGATTTCGTTTTTTGAATCGCTTTGTTTTACCATCACACTTTTACAACCAGACACGGTTATTACTATCAAAAAAGCTAGTAGTTTTTTCATTTCATTCGGTATTTATTTATGGTTTTTTATTCCATCTTATTTTTATTTTTCGATCAACAGCTACCGGTCTCCTCGAAGTCCTTTCCTGTTTGAATTACAAGGTAGCATAAAAACATCCGATATAGCAATGAATCGCTCGAAACTAATTATTCAAACAACTGAAAATCATTTGAAATCCAAACCACAAAGTCCAAAATACGTAAAGCAATAGCTCTATTTTTTGTAAAGTGGTTGTGTTGATTCATAGAACGCAGCCGAAAGAAATAATTTTAAAAAATAATTTAGACTAAATATCACAAAAATACACCTTTACCCTTTTGAAATAAAACTTAGAATATTTCCTTAATTCCTTTCATAATTTTTGGATTTTGACAATCCTATTTGATTTCAAATTTAGTTTTAGAAACAAAAAAAATACCGTAACCAATTGATTAAAAGATTATTGAATGTAATTTATTTTTAATCTAGACACTTCAATTACAAATCTGATTTCAAACTAAAAAGAACCGCCCAACCCAAGGCGGTATTACACATCGAGTTTTGACGTATTTTTGTATTGTTTAGACAGTAAAATGTAAGATTTAAAGTTAAGATTATGAGAAAGTTAAGCACCTCCATACTACTTATTATTTTTGCACTACTATTTACCCTCGTTTCCTGTAAAAAGAAAGATGTAAATGACACTAAAAAGGAAACGAGTTTAAATACCGTTGCAGTTGCTTTTGACAGTACACAAATCAAAACGTTTTTTGAAAAATATCCTAAACTGCAGCCTTACCAAACAGACGTAGAAAAGTTATACCGCAAGCATCAGTTTCATTACATCTGGTTTGACAAGGATGGCCTAAATGAATTTGCAGGTTTATTATACAACAAAGTGAATAATCTGACGCAGGAAGGAATTGAAACTGCGATTCCGTACAAGGAAAAACTAGATGACATTTATGACAATCCGGAAGACAATCAAAAAGCAAGTATCAATACTGAGTTGTTGAGTTCTGCGTTATACTTCTTTTATGCGGATAAAGTATATGATGGGATCGACACTCAAAAATCGAAGGATTTAGAGTGGTTTTTGCCTCGAAAAAAACAATCGTATGGCGATTATCTGGATTCACTATTGATCAATCCATCGTTAATTCACAAAGACGAAAAAGGCGTATTGAAACAGTATTACCTCCTTAAAGCTGTACTGCAGGAATACCGCAAAATAGAAAAAAAAGGCGGTTGGAAAACCATTGCACTGGATCCAAACATCAAATCATATAAACCTGGCGACAGTGCCACAGCCATTGCGCAAATCAGGACCCGTTTGTTTATCACGGATGATCTTTCCAGAGATTCAAAAAGTGCCGTGTATGATGCCGAATTAGCCACCGGAATTTTAAAATTCAAAAAGAGAAGTGGTAATCTCCTGAACAAAATTATACTGCCGGAACACATCCGCTACATGAATGTATCTGTTGCAGACCGCATCAAAACTGTGATAGTCAATATGGAACGCTGCCGATGGATTTCGAATGATATTACCAAATCCAAGGAATTAATCGTGGTGAATATTCCGGCCTATGAACTGACTTTTTTAAGAGATGGGAAACCAGAATTACGCTCCAAGGTTGTGGTAGGAAAAGCCATGCATAAAACCGTAATTTTTAGTGCGCCAATGCAGTACATTGTATTCAGACCGTATTGGAACGTGCCGGCAAGTATTCTCAAAAAAGAGATTCTTCCTGCCATTGAAAAGAATCCCAATTACTTGGCCGAGCACGACATGGAATGGAAAGACAATTACGTGAGACAAAGACCCGGACCGGAGAACTCCTTGGGATTAGTCAAGTTTTTATTTCCCAATTCGAATGCGATATATTTGCATGATACGCCATCCAAAAGTTTATTTGGGAAGGAAGATCGCGCTTTTAGCCACGGATGTATTCGAGTAGCCAAGCCAAAAGAACTTGCTGCGATGATTATGAAGAACGATAAAAAATGGAATCCTGCAAAGATAGAAACCGCGATGAATGGCGAAGAGGAATACTGGTACACGCTTAAAAACAAAATTCCAGTATATATTGGTTATTTCACCGCTTGGGTTGATGCGGAAGGTGTGGTTCATTTTTATGAGGATGTGTATAAAAGAGACGAAGCTTTAGCAACCTTGTTGTTTGATAAATAAAATTTATTCTATTTTAAATAATCATTAAAACCGCAAATTCGCTAATTAAAAATAGCGAATCCATATCTATAATTTACGAATTTGCGGTCAATATTATTAAAACAGAAACCGAAATACAACAAAAATATCGATTTAAAGTAAATTTGAGACAACTCTAAAGCTAGTTGTTCATCCTGTTTATTGTTTATACTATTATTTTAATTTATTCTTATCTTCTTTTAAAACTTTAGCATTTTGTGAGCTAACAATTTTTTTGCCCGTTTGTGCTTCTATTTGCTTTCGGGTATTTCCAGCAATTTCACCACCTTTTCGGGCTATTTCTTTATTATCTGCAAATGTTTTAGGATTGTTTTCTTTGCTAATTTCTGTTGTGGTTGCTTCCGCCAACATATTTAATACCAATTCTAAATTGGTCATATTATCTCTTAGATTTTCTTTTTTTAAGCCTTTTAAATTCTTGTATTGTTTTACCGTGTTCCCACTCCAAGCTTGGGTAATTATATCGGTAAGTGAAGCAAATTGCTGTCCTTTTTTAACACCTCTATTTTCCCATTCATCGGTGAGTTCTTTTCTAACTTCGATGCTTTTCAGCCGCTGATTAATCCATGCTGTGGAGTATCCTAATTTCAAATAATTTTCCATAGCACGATCAATAGCCTTTTCAGGATCTTGACTTTCTTCTATTCTTTCATAGCCTATTTTGGCTAACCATTGTTTAAAAGGCTCTGCTTTAGGCGAAGGAATGGATTGGATCAAACGGAATAGTTGCTCCGTATCTGCCACATCCGTTTGTCTCATTTTACCATCATCAGCCATCATTTTCAACTGTCCCATATTATGGGACAGTTCACTTCCTTCATTTTTTAGTTTTGTTTTCAGCGCACTCCAATATTTCCTTGGTCTTGGACTATCCGTCAAAACTTGTATAATATCTACAATCGAAAAAAACCATTTCTCTTGTTCGTTATCCCATGAGGAACGGATTTTTTGGCTTTCAAATAATTTTATGTTTTCCATTAATTTATTCTATAAATTTCATTTTCTCGAATCGCTATTCTTAAATGCCTTTCGGTATTAAATTGAAAGTACTAATTTACTGCTAAAATTATTAAAACCACTATCCAAATTCTAAAGAATCTCAACCAAAAAAAAGGACACTATCCTATAGAGACAGTGTCCTTTTTTTGTTTGCCAAATGGCAACTATTTAATGAGTTTTCTTTTTTTCGAAAGTTGTTTCCAACACTTTTTTAATTTTGTCTAAGGCACCATGAAATGCTTTTTCGGTAGTATCGGCATGATTGGTAACCGCTACAGGCTGCATATTTATAGGTCGGGCTTCAATCAAGCATCGTTTGTCGTTGACACCGCTTTTATTATCACTGTTCTCGTCACCAAGGTGTACTTCTAAACGGGTTACTTTATCTTCAAAACGCACCAAAGCCGTTCCCAATTCCTCGGTAATATACGCTTTCAAACGTGCGTGTCCTTCTACATTGTTGTCTGTGTTGATTTGTACTGTCATGTTTTTATTAATTTAATGTTGTCTTTCAAATTTACCCATTGCAGTATGAAAAAACGAACCAATTAATAAAACATTGTGAAAATAAGAGAGAGAAATTGTGGAGTTGAGGATGAGAATGGATTGCTAACTGCTCGTATGTTTTTGGAACGTTGTTATGACATGACTCAATCAATTGCAAAACAATCAAAAGCATTACCCAAGATTAGAGATTTTAGTAGGAATGTTGTTTGTAGAAAGCCCTTTTTCTTTCAATGTGTGGACGATGAAAAGATTTCCACGTTAGCATTATTTAGGTAGATGCTAGCCATTTGGCAATTATTGATTTTTGATCTGGACAACTCTTTTATAGATATAAAAATTATCTTGTCACAAACCTTATTAAGGTCAGCGAATATTAAAAATCAGATTTCTCTAGTTAATGCAATCAAATATTAAAAAAAGAACTAATTTTCAAACTAGTTTAAATAATAGATAAACAATAAGGAAAAACTAGATAAAACTTATCCAAAAAATAAGAATAAATGAAAAATATTGAAGTTGTAGCCGCTATAATTATATATGAAAATAAAATTTTATGTGTTCAGCGAGGTGAAAATAAACTGGATTACATTTCAAAAAAATACGAATTCCCCGGGGGGAAAATCGAATTGGGTGAAACCAGAAAAGAAACAATAAAAAGAGAAGTATTAGAAGAGTTAGAAATTGAAATTGAAATTCAAGAAGAATTCTTAACCGTTACACATGAATATCCCGACTTTATTTTAATAATGCATAGTTTTATCTGCAAATGTGATAATCCAAAACTAACTTTAACAGAGCATATTGATTATAAGTGGTTAAAAAAAGATGAATTAGAATATTTAGATTGGGCTGCCGCTGATATTCCAATTATGAAAAAATTAATGAGTTACTAAGATGAGTCCAATAAACATTAAATTAACTCAAAGCTTACAAACTGGTTTTATTAATCAAAACGTATCTTCTTACAAGGAATACTTACCACAATTATTGGTAAATGATAAAACTGAAGGAAAAAAAATTCTATCTACAATTATTAACGAATTAAATAATTGCGAAGAATTTTGGTTTTCGGTTGCATTTATCACTACTAGTGGAGTTGCTACCTTAATAGAAACATTAATTACCCTTGAAAAAAAAGGAATTAAAGGAAAAATATTAGTTTCTCAGTACTTAAATTTCACTCAACCTGAAGCTCTAAAAAAAATTTTACAATTTAAAAATATTGAACTAAAAATTGCTGTTGATAATGCATTCCATTCAAAAGGTTATTTGTTTAAGAAAAAGGATATTTACAATTTAATAATTGGCAGTAGTAATTTAACCGCTTCAGCACTTTGCACTAATATAGAATGGAATTTAAAAATAACAGCAACACCGATTAGTCATATTATTTTCAATGCTATTAAGGAATTTACTACTGAATATGAAAAAGCATTATCTGTAGATATTGCATTCATTGATAATTATGAAATATTGTACAAAAAACAAATTGACTATACTAAATCACTTAAAAAGAAATTATTTATTTCTAATATAAAAGAAATAACTCCAAATTTAATGCAGGAAGAAGCACTAGCCAACATTGAACAATTACGAATTCAAGGAAAAACTAAAGCTCTTTTAATATCAGCAACAGGCACAGGAAAGACCTATTTATCTGCATTTGATGTAAAAAAAGTTAATCCTAAAAAATTCCTCTTCATTGTACACAGATTAAACATTGCTAAAGCCGCCAAAAAAGGTTACGAAACAATTTTTGGCAATTCAAAATCTATGGGAATATACTCCGGAAATCATAAAGAATTAGATGCCGATTTTATATTTTCAACCATCCAAACAATTTCTAGAGATTCACATTTAAAACAATTTAATCCAAATCATTTTGAATATATCGTAATTGATGAAACACATAGAGCAAGTGCTGAATCCTATCAAAAAATATTAAATTATTTCAATCCTAAGTTTTTATTAGGAATGACGGCAACACCCGAAAGAACCGATGGACTTGATGTTTTTAAGCTTTTTGATTACAACATAGCCTATGAAATACGTTTACACAGAGCATTAGAAGAAAAAATGCTTAGTCCATTTCATTATTATGGAGTTACAGATATAACGGTTGATGGCAAAATATTAGATGAAGATTTTAATTTCAATTTTCTCGTTTCTGAAGAACGAATAGACCGAATAATTGAAAAAGCTAATATTTATGGTTGTGATAATGACAAAGTCCGTGGATTAATTTTTTGTTCCTCGAATAATGAATGTCTAGCTTTATCAATTGGTTTTAATCAACGAGGCTATAAAACTATTGCACTTTCAGGTGATAGTTCCGAAGAACAAAGAGCTCAATCAATAAAAAATCTTGAATCAAATGAGAAAGAAAATCAATTGGATTATATATTCACTGTTGATATTTTCAATGAAGGTATTGATATTCCAAGTGTAAATCAAATAATAATGATTAGACCTACTCAATCTGCTATAGTCTTTATACAACAACTTGGACGTGGGCTAAGAAAGATTGACAATAAAGGATATTTAACAGTAATAGATTTTATTGGGAATTATAAAAATAATTTTTTGATTCCTATTGCATTGTATGGAGATACAACTTATAATAAAGATTCGATAAGAAAACTCATCTCAAGTGGCAGTGATTTAATCCCTGGAACATCTACAATCAATTTCGATCAAATTTCAAAAGAAAGAATATTTGAATCTATAAATTCTGCTAACATGACATTGAAAAGAGACTTGGTAAAGGACTATACTCTTTTGAAGTTTCAGTTGGGACGTATTCCTATGATGATCGACTTCTTAGAACATGGTTCTAGAGATCCGTTCCTTTATGTAAGATATTCAAAGTCATATTTAAATTTCGTGATAGAATTAGAAGATAATTTAGAATTGCATATTGACATCAGGGAAAAGAAACTTCTTGAGCTTTTTTCAAATGAAATCAATAATTCGAAACGCATAGAAGAGAGTCTAATTTTAAAGCACTTAATTCATTCAAAAAAAATAGACATTGAAAATTTTAAATCCCAAATTAAAAAGGAATATGGATATTTAATCTCTGATGAAACTATTGATTCTTCTTTAAATAATTTAAATTTTAAATTTATAACTGAAAACAAAGACAAGAAACTTGTTACAGTCAATAAAATTTATGGGTTTAGTATATTAGAAAAAGTAGGTGATAAAATTATTATTAATGAATCGTTCTCAAAAAATTTAAATAATTCAATCTTTTTTCAATTCTTAGAAGACAATATTGACTACTCGATTAAAACATTTAATAAATTATTTAAGAAGAATAAATTCATTGATGGCTTTGTCTTATATAGGAAATATTCAAGGAAGGATGTTTTTAGAATATTAAATTGGGAAAGTAATCCTTTAGCACAAAATGTTGGTGGATATTTGATTAATTCAGACAAAACAAATTGCCCTATTTTTGTAAATTATCACAAGGAAGAAAGTATTTCTAGCACTACTAAATACGAAGATCGTTTTATAAGTAATTCAGAATTTGAATGGATGTCTAAATCAAAACGCACTTTAAATAGTCCTGATGTTAAATCAATATTAAATCACAAAAGCGAGTTGCGTTTACCTTTATTTATTAAAAAAAACAATGATGAAGGGACAGAATTCTATTTTATGGGAGATATGAAACCTAAAGAAAACGGATTTGTCCAAACTACTATTCCTGATGATAACGGAAAACTAGTATCTGTAGTTAAAATTAACTTTACAATGAATCATCCTGTTGAAGATTCAATCTACGAATATTTGACAAATGGTAAAGATATCGAATTAAATTCACAAGAAATCATTGAACCAATACCTGTTGTTGAAATCCGTTTATCACCTTTTAGAGTCTTACCTTCCGATGAAATTAATCAATATGTAAATTGCATTCCATTATACGATATTAAAGCAGCTGCCGGTAATTTTAGTGACTTGCAAATTAATGAGAAAACTGAATGGATTGAATTAAGCAAACCTTTTAAATATAATTCAGATTATTTTGTTTGCAAAGTAATTGGAGAGTCAATGAGTAAAATAATCCCAAGCAATTCTTGGTGCCTATTTAAAAAAGACACAGGTGGCTCTAGAAATGGAAAAATTGTCTTAGTTCATCAAAGTAACATTCAAGATTCCGATTTCGGAAGAGGTTTCACAGTGAAATCATACGAAAGTAAAAAAAGTATAACGGAAGAAATCTGGTCACATAATTCTATAATATTAAAACCACAATCATATAACCCTACTTTCAAAAGCATCGTATTAGTAGACGATGATGATTTGATTGATTTAAAAGTAATAGGACTTTTTGTAGAGGTCTTAAATTAACAAAATTGTCACAAAAAAACGCTACTCTTTCGAGTAGCGTTTTTTGAACTTCTTATAATTTGTGATGTGATTGCTTTTCCGCGTGCCTCGCAACTCCTCGTAATGACAATCGTTTGGCGAATCGAATGCCCTAGCCCTGATAGCAGTGAAAATCCTTTATTTCCGCCTTTTCGGCGGATATAAAGATTGTAACGAATAGCAGGAAATAGCTCCTAAAGATAAATCTTATTTAGATGATTTTTGCAATTCGGTTACGCCCATATTGTACAAGGTAAAGGCCTGAAGATCTACATTTTCCTGGATGGTTGCTGCTACGGATTTTCCGGCACCGTGTCCTGCATTGATGTCAATACGGATTAGTGTGGGGTTTGTTCCGGTTTGTTTTTCTTGTAATTCGGCAGCAAACTTGAAACTGTGTGCTGGCACTACTCTATCATCGTGATCCCCTGTAGTGACCATGGTTGCTGGATATTGAATCCCTTTTTGTATGTTGTGTACTGGAGAATAGCCTTTGATGTAGCTGAACATTTCCTTACTGTCCTGCGCCGTTCCGTAATCATACGCCCAACCTGCTCCTGCAGTAAAGGTGTGGTAGCGCAACATGTCCATCACGCCCACTGCCGGCAATGCAACTCGCATCAAGTCCGGACGTTGCGTCATGGTAGCTCCCACTAGTAATCCTCCGTTTGACCCACCACGAATGGCAAGATATTGTGAAGATGTATATTTTTGAGCAATCAGATATTCAGCCGCTGCGATGAAATCATCAAATACGTTTTGCTTTTGCATTTTGGTTCCCGCATCATGCCATTTTTTCCCGTACTCGCCACCACCACGTAAATTGGGTACGGCATAAACGCCTCCGTTTTCCATCCAAACGGCATTGGCAATACTGAAACTTGGTGTCAAACTCACGTTAAATCCTCCGTAACCGTAAAGCATTGTTGGATTTGTTCCGTCAAGTTTCAATCCTTTTTTGTGGGTGATAATCATTGGGATTTTGGTTCCGTCTTTGGAAGTGTAAAACACTTGTTTGGACTCGTATTGCTCACTGTTGAAATCTACTTTTGGTTTTTCATACACCGCAGAAGTTCCGGTTGCTGGCTCGAATGAAAAAGTAGAACCCGGAGTAATATAATTCGTGAAGGAATAATACACCGTTTTTTCTTTTTTCTTTCCGCCAAAACCACCTGCAGTTCCTACGCCCGGCAATTTAATTTCACGAACTAGTTTTCCGGAATAGTCATATTGTTTCACCACCGAAACGGCATCTTTCATATAATTAGCAAAGAAATACCCGCCACCTGTTGAAGGAGACAACACATTCTCCGTCTCAGCAATAAAATCTTTCCAGTTTTCCGGTTTCGGGTTTTTTACGTCTACGGTAACAATGCGTTTGTTGGGCGCATTTAAGTCGGTTTCTATGAATAGTTTTCCGCCTTCGTTTTCAATAATGTTGTTGTCGCTCTTGAAATTATCCACTATAGTCACAATAGGACTGTTTGACTTTGTCAAATCTTTAATGTACAATTCGTTTCCGTAGGTAGAATTAGACGCTGTGATTACCAGATAATGGTCATCTTCCGTAACTCCACCACCTACATAACGTCGTTTTTGGTCGGCACCAAAAATCACTTGATCCTGTTTTTGTGCAGTCCCTAATTTATGGAAATACAGTTTATGCTGGTCAGTTTTTGCAGACAATTCGCTTCCTTTTGGTTTGTCATAACTGGAATAGTAAAAACCTTCATTTCCTCTCCAAGACACACCGCTAAATTTTACATCGACTATAGTGTCTTCGATTATTTTTTGGGTAATGGCATCCATGATAATAACTTTTCTCCAGTCGCTTCCGCCCTCTGAAATAGAATAGGCTACTTTAGAACCGTCTTTAGAGAAATCTAATCCGCCCAACGAAGTTGTTCCGTCTTTAGAAAACGTATTGGGATCCAAAAATACGGTTTCAGTTCCTTTGGTGTCTTTTCTGTACAACACTGATTGGTTTTGTAAGCCGTTATTTTTATAGTAATACGTGAAATTTCCTTCTTTGAAAGGCGCTCCTATTTTTTCGTAATTCCACAGTTTTTCCATTCTTGCTTTCAAGACATCGCGAAACGGAATTTGTGCCAAATACCCGTAGGTCACTTCGTTTTGGGCTTTTACCCAGGCACCGGTTTCCGCTGATTTATCATCTTCGAGCCAGCGGTATGGATCCGGAAGTTTGGTGTCGAAATACACATCCACGGTTTCCCCTTTACTTGTAGTGGGATAGGTTAGCGGTTTTGGATTTGGGTTTTGGCCGAAAGTCGCCATTGCAGAAGTTACAGCCATTATTAAAAAAGTGTTTTTCATTAGATTCTGTTTTAGGTTGTTACAAAAATAGGAAAAATAGTTAGTCTTGTAACGGTGTGAAAGTCTTTAATAAAACTAAAAAATAGTGTTTGGAGAAAGGTGATTTTATAAAATATTTCTTTGAAGTTTAAAAATACTAATTAAGTTAAAAAAAATCAACCACATAGAAACATAAGTAAGTCGAAAGTTTAAAAGTCGTAAAGTCAAAAGAATTAACTTTAAGTAAAACAGCTTTAAATCAGATTTTATCCTGATTTTAAAATACGACATTATACCATGGTTATTACTTAGATTTCTGACTAACAGTTAAAGAAAGCATAGAAAATAGTTCTATTCTTCACATAGCTTGGCTACTGAAAGTGAAATGGCTATATTTTCTTTTAAAAACTAAAAAAATCTATGTTCCTTATGTGGTGAAAAAAATTAATTAAATGTAATGGGTCGAGCTTACAAATTAAAATTCACACCCAAAATGATGTTTCTTCCTATGTTTGGAATCCCATCTGTTTTAAGACGGGAAAGATGTGCGATGTATCTTTTATCAAATAAATTATTCCCGTTGATGTTGACATCAAAAGCGGTTTTACCCAGTTTTACAGTTCCGCCAAAACCTAAATTCACTAAGTTATATCCATTTGATTCTGTTTCAAAACCGCTTACATTTTTTTGATTGAACGTACTGGAAACATTTAAGGTTGCAAAACCATCTTCTAACCAGTTTTTGATTTTGAATTCGGTTCTAATGGTGTTGTTCCAATTGTTAGCCGGGATTAACGGCAAATAATCTCCGTTTTGTTTTTCGCCGGTTACCGTTTCATAACTCGTTTCAAAATGCAACCAATCCAATGGATGCGGATGAAAATGCAGTCCGATTTCGCCTCCATACAATTTGGCGTTATTCTGAATATAATCAAAAATAGCATTCTCTGCAATCATTTCTCCTGTTGGCGAAGTGTAGATATAATTGTTGATGTGATTGTAAAATCCGTTTACAAAAAACTCAAAATGATCCGTTTTGTATTCTAAATTTAAATCCGTTTGCACATTTTGCTCAGTTTTTAAATCGCTATTTCCTACTTCATAACGATTCGTCCCTTCATGAACTCCATTAGAAGTTAATTCGGCAAGGTTTGGCGCTCTAAATCCTGAAGCTACATTCAAACGCAACGTCAAATCATCGACCAGATCGGTTTTGTAACCCAACGATGCATTAAAACTGTCGTACGATTTATTAATGGCTTCAAAAGAACCTTGTTCGCCTGTAATTCCTTGTGCATCCGTAATGATATTTCTATTATCGAAACGCAAACCGGCTTGCAACACATTCGTATTCCACTCATAATTAGCCGTCCCAAAAATACCAAAATCATTGGTAACCGCATCCGGAATTAAATATTCTTCCCCTGAATTTATATTGGTTTGGTGCATTCCCTGAATTCCAACAATGGTCTCTATTTTTCCCATTTTTGGTAAATGGTATTTTGCATTGTAATTGAATGTCTTTAGTTTCATGTGTAAAACCGCCACATTGCTGTCTTCAAACTCGCTTCGATCATTGGCAATATACCCTAAGTCGACATCCAACTTTGATTTTTCGAAAAAGAAAACATTGTTTAAACTCAACAAATGATTAAAAATTCCTTGTTTTGGAAATCCAGTTTTCTTGCTAGTCGTTTGGTCCGCAATACCATTTTCCGGAATTCCCAAATCTAATTCATTGTAATTGTAACGCAGTACACTTGAAAACTTGGCATTACTATAACCAATTCCTGTTTTAAAATCGGTTTCATTGTAACGGGTATTCGTTACTCTATCGCCACCTGAAATTTTATAATCAGCATGCGTGTTGTAACTTCCACGAGCCATGAATTTCCAGTTATCGGTGGATGTCTTTAAACCTAAAGAAGAACTGCTTCCAGCAGTATTCGAGAAATATTTTTGACTGAAGTTTGTTTTAAAAGTATTCGCGTCAGCAAATTTTTCGGGATTAAAATACAAAACACCACCCAAGGCATCAGAACCGTACAACAAAGAAGCCGGTCCTTTAATCACCTCAACACTTCCTATTCCAGAATCGTTCAATCCCAAACCGTGTTCGTCACCAAACTGCTGGTTTTCTATTCGAACACCTTGTGAATATACCAAAACACGATTGCCACTCAAACCACGAATTACCGGTTTCCCAATAGACGTACCGGTAGAAACCTGAGAAACTCCGGGAATAGTCGCCAATCCTTCAATTAAAGTGGCAGTTCCTTTTCGTTGTAAATTTTTGATGCTTTCGTGCTCCACTTTCATCACGTTTTGCGATTGTATTTTATTGAAAGCGGTTGAAACGATTACTTCATCCATCTCGAAAATTGCTTCCACAAGTATAATATCTAATATATTTTCTTTTTGAAGACTGCTTATGGTTTTGTTTTGGGTTGCAAATCCTATGAGTGTAAAGCTTATTTTTAAGTTTCTATTTGGCAGATTAGAAAATGTATATTTTCCGTTCTCATCTGTAGTAGTTCCTTTATGCAATTCTGATGCGTATACTGAAACGCCTTTTATGGGTTGGTTTTTTAAATCGGTTACGGTTCCCGATAGCGTATTTTGTGCTTGAAGCATCGCCGAAAACCCTAAAAACAGGGCTATGATAAATTTTTTCATTGAAAATGATTGTATAGTTTTTCCTCTCCCCAGCCCTCTCCAAAGGAGAGAGAGCCGAGACCGGAATTATTTAGTAGATAAAACGTGTAAAACTTGCTGAAATGAATTCAACAGAAGCTGAAATAAATTCAGCTTAAACTATTTACGGGTGGACCTCGGAGGGAATACAAACTGCCGGAAAACGAAATAACTGTTTCCGCTGCAGTAAAAAAATAAGGGATTTCTTCAATACTGGAGTACAATTGATAGGAGAAATCTTTTGGCGTAATGTAACTGCCAAAAGCAAATTCACAAACATAACAATGGTCAACTTTCTGGTGTTGGTGTGTTATCTCTGTACCGGTAACATTGTATTTATGGTGGCACTGCTTTTCGGAAAGCTGTTTAGCCAAATGCTCATAGGTGTGCAGTGACTGAAACAGTATTGAGAACAAGACCGTAACAACCAGAGAAAGACTTACTATGAGTTTATTCTTTTTCATTCGAGCCAAAGGTAACAAAAACAAGAAAAAAGAAAACCATTTATCTCACAAAATATATTTTTGCGAAACAAATGGTTTCATTTTAAAAATAAAAATCGATTTATACCAATTTAGCTGCGATCAAATATTCAGCAATCTGGATGGTATTTGTCGCTGCTCCTTTTCTCAAGTTGTCCGCAACAATCCACATATTTAAAGTATTTTCTTGGCTTTCGTCACGACGAATTCTACCTACAAAAACGTCATCTTTTCCTTGCGCATACATTGGCATTGGGTACGTGTAGGTGTCATTATTGTCCTGTACGACTACGCCATCGGTATGATGCAAAATGTTTCGTACTTCGTTTACATCAAAATCGTTCGTAAATTCTACGTTTACCGCTTCACTGTGTCCGCCTACAATTGGCACCCGTACCGCAGTCGCTGTAACAGCAATTGTATTATCGCTTAATATTTTTTTGGTTTCACGTACCAATTTCATCTCTTCTTTCGTGTACCCATTTTCTTCAAAAGAATCACATTGTGGAATCGCATTTCTGTGAATTGGATATTTGTAGGCCATCTCACCCTGAACGCCTGCGTATTCATTTTCCAATTGTTGCACTGCTTTTACGCCTGTTCCAGTGATGGATTGGTAGGTAGAAACAATGACCCGTTTGATGTTGTATTTTCTGTGCAACGGAGCCAGAACCAATACCATTTGAATGGTAGAGCAATTTGGATTTGCAATGATTTTATCTGCGGCGGTCAATTCTGTTGCATTGATTTCCGGAACGATTAATTTTTTAGTCGGATCCATTCGCCAAGCCGATGAATTATCGATAACGGTTGTTCCTGCTGCTGCAAATTTTGGAGCCCACTCCAGTGAAGTGTCGCCTCCTGCAGAAAACAAAGCAATATCTGCTTTCATATCTACTGCAGTTTGCATGCCTACCACTTTATATTTTTTGCCCTTGTATTCAATTTCTTTACCCACTGAGCGCTGTGAAGCAACGGGAATTAACTCGGTTACAGGGAAATTTCTTTCTGCCAAAACTTTCAACATTACTTCGCCAACCATTCCGGTAGCTCCTACAACTGCTATTCTCATAGTATATTTTTAGTATTACTTCGTCCGTTCGCCTTTCAGGCTCGGGTGAATATTAAATTTGAAGTACAAAAGTAAGTAATATTGAAATCAAAACAAGGAGGTTAACAAAAAATAACAAAATGTTATATTTTCAACAAATTAAAAGACAACCTCAAATTTCCCATTAAAAAATCTGCTCTTTTTTAATCGCAAACCTATAAATAGTATTTTAAACCATTAAGAGATTAAGAAAACTAAGTTGTAAAGTATTTCTCCCGGCACCTTATTATGTTAAGGATGAAAATCATCTTGTTTTATATAACCTTTTGAATAAAGAAAAAAGGCCTCTATTCCAAAGCGGTTTAGCTATACTGTAGTCGAAATTACTTTTTCAATAAATCTCTAATCTCAGTCAGCAATTGTTCCTGTGTTGGTCCAGCTGGAGCAGCGACGGCAACAACTTCCTTTTTCTTGGCCTTTTCAGCAGCTCTTAAAACCACAAAAATAAAGAATGCAATTATTATGAAGTTGATAATGGCTTGGACCAAATTACCGTAGGTAATCACGGCGGCACCCGCAGCTTTTGCAGCAGCCAGGGTTTCGTAACTATTTCCGTCTAAGGTGATGAATTTTTGGGTAAAATCAATTCCTCCGGTTAACAAACCAACAACTGGCATTATGACATCATCAACAGCTGAGCCTACAATTTTGCCAAATGCTCCAGCAATAACAACCGCAGTTGCTAAACTTAAAACGTCTCCCTTCATCAAAGAGGCTTTGAAATCACTAAAAAATCCCATAATTTATTTTTTTCGGTTAAAATTTACTTCTGACAAACGAATTTAATAAAAATTTTAAAAGTAGTAACAGTCCTTTCTTCTAAATTTAATCGCTACCTATAAAACACGCGTTTCACCCGTTGCGAAATACTGGTCAAAATTTCATAGGGAATTGTATTTAATTTCTGGGCTATAAAAGAAACCGTTGGATTTTCGCCAAAAATAAGTATTGAATCACCTTCTTTGCATTCAATGCCCGTGACATCAACCATCAGCATGTCCATACAAATACTCCCAACGATATAGGCTTTGGTATTTTTTATCATAACAAATCCCAAACCATCTCCCCAGCCTCTGGAAATCCCATCAGCATATCCTATGGGAATTGTAGCAATTTTTGTTGGTTTTTCGGCTACAAATCGGCGGCCATAGCCTACGCTTTCTCCAGCAGCAATCGTTCTTATTTGTGAGATCACGGATTTTAGTGTCCCCACATTTTCGAGTTGCTTTTGTTCTTGGGCATCATTTGAAACTCCATAAAGACCAATTCCCAGCCGAACCATATCGTATTGCGAATCCATAAAATTACTTATCCCAGAGGTGTTCAGGATGTGACGCAAGGGTTTTATTTGCAATTCAGACATCAATTTAGAGGATACTTTCTCGAACAAATTAATTTGGGAATGAGCAAAATCCATGTGTTCAAGATCATCGCTCGTAGCCAAGTGTGATAAAATACTTTTTATTTGCACGGTACTGTTTCCTCTTAGCGCAGCTATCAGTTCATCGAGGGTATTTTCTTCAAAGCCCAATCGATGCATGCCGGTATCGAATTTAATATGAATTGGAAAATGCTTTAAATTTTTTTGTTTTGCTATTTTCAAGAACGCATATAAACCTTTTAAACAGTAAATTTCCGGTTCCAACTGATGTTGAATAATAGCCGAAAAACTAGTATTCTCTGGATTAAGGACCATAATAGGCAAATTAATGCCCCCGTTTTTTAATGAAATTCCTTCATCGGCAAAAGCCACACCCAAATAATCTACTTTATGATGTTCCAGTAATTTAGCAATTTCGAGTCCGCCGTTTCCGTACCCGAATGCTTTTACCATAACCATAATTTTTACTTTTGGTAGCAACTTTGATTTAAAAAAATTCAGGTTGTAACTAATAGCATTCAGATTGATTTCCAGGACCGTTTCATGTGTCTTCTCCTCTAATAAGTACACAATTTCTTCAAACTGGAACGATCTCGCCCCTTTTATCAAAATGGTTTCATTACCAAAGTCCAAGTTTTCAAAATCAGCGACAAATGCAGCTGTGTTTTGGAAAGTACTGCAGTTAGCAAACTTGTTTTTAAATGCTGAAATGGTTTCGCCAATACCAATTACCCGCGTAATCCGGTTGGAAACAATTAGCTCAGCCACCTTCGAGTACAACACATCGTTAGGCAAACCGCTTTGAAAAATATCAGATAGAATGACTGTTTTCTTTTTATACTGTTTTTGACTTTCAAGAAAATCCAACGCAATTTTTAAGGATTGAAAATCAGAACTGTAACTGTCATCAATAATACTGCTATTGTTGATTCCGTTTTTGACTTTCAATCGCATTTCTACCGGATACAACAACTCCATGCGGTTTTGAATCGTTCTGTCATCGTATTTAAAATACAACAAAACCATCAAACAGGAAATTGCATTTTCTATCGACGCCTCATCCTGAAATGGTATTTTTATGTCAAACTTGTTGTTGTTTTGTAGCACCGTCAAAACGGTCTTGTCTAAAACTCCCTTTTTAGTAATCAGAACCGAAGCCTTAGCATCGTTATAACTCCAGCAAAAAACGGCGGTATCGGGACGGATCAACAAATCAATTGTTGGATTTTTATGATAAATAATGACTTGGACATCCTGGAAAAGTTTCAATTTTTCTTTGATTTTGTCACTGATATCAGCAAAACCTTCGTCATGTGCCGTCCCTATATTCGTGAGAATTCCAATCGTAGGTTTAATGATTTTTTCGAGTTTTTCCATTTCTGAAACCGTAGAAATACCGGCTTCAAAAATTCCTAAATTGTGTTTTTCATTTATCGCAATCACAGACAGCGGAACACCAATTTGAGAGTTGTAACTCTTTGGACTTCGGATAACGTTATAATCCGGACTTAATAAAAAATTAAGCCATTCTTTGACTATCGTTTTACCGTTACTTCCCGTGAGCCCAATGACAGGAAAATCAAAGAAACTGCGATATGCTGCGGCAAATTGTTGCAAAGCCAACAAGGTATTGGTCACTACATAAAAATTAGCTTTCCCTTCACAATCTTCAGGAATATGGGTAACTACAAAATTCTGGACGCCACTTGCAATTAAATTTTTGAGATAAAGGTGCGCATCCGTATTGGCTCCAACCAATGCAAAAAACAGCGTTTTCGGGCCATTTTGCAAAGAACGACTGTCTATAGAAATAGAATCAATAGCCATCGTACTGCTGGTTCCAATAAACTTTGCGGGGATATTTTGTATGCTATTTAGAATTTTTTTGCTCATGGAATAAAAAAAAGATTGAGGTGAATTTCTTTTTTGAAAATGATACTTTCAACAGGCTGTTTATTTGCAAAACTTCCTCAAAAATAGCACTTCTTTTCAAAACGAAGCGACAGATATACGATAATTATGAGCAATTTCGTTTATTAAAAACAAGAAACTCTTTTGATATGCTTTACTAATTTTGACAGATTACCTATATTTGTTTGATACAAAATCAAAACTATTGAAAAAAACCCTTCCCCTTTTCTCTTATATTTTCCATCCAATATTCATTCCGGCAATGGCAACATTGTTCTACCTTTTTTTTAATGGATCTGATTTTGTGAGTCAAGAAAAGATATTCATTTTTTTTCAGGTGTTGATTGTGACGGTGTTAATTCCTGTTTTGGCCTTTTTTCTCTTACGCGCTACAGGAAATATAGATTCCATAATGGTTTCTAAAATATCCCAGCGTAAAATACCCTTAATACTTCATTGTTTCTTGATCATCTTATTAGTTCGAAAAAGTATCACTATTGATTCCTATCCAGAGTTGCATTTTTTTTTATTGGGGGGACTTTTGAGTTCATTATTAGCTCTAATCCTATTATTTCTGCAGATAAAAGCAAGCCTGCACATGATAGCTTTCAGCTCTTTGACTGTATTTATCATTGGATTAAGCCTGCACCTTCAAATTCAAAATATTTTTACTATTGCATTACTACTACTGTTGAATGGCGTGGTCGCGACTTCTAGACTGGAAATGAAAGCGCATACCATTAAAGAACTCCTTTTAGGTTTTGTTCTGGGAATTATTCCACAATTGCTTCTATTGGTTTTATGGCTATAAAATATAAAATACTATGCCAATATTTAATGCTTTCATGGTAATTGACTTGTCTTCTATTTTTGCCGATTTGAATATTGAATTTAAACCATAATAGGCATACAAATTAATTGTATTGTATCCTGCAGAGACATAAGCCCCGTATTGTAATTTATTAAAATCTTTATTTCCTGTAACCACCACTTTGCCTTGAGCACTATCAAAAACGGACTTGTCGTAGAGCAAATAACTAAACTTTATTCCTGTATAAATGCGCCAAAATTTATGGCTTTCATAAGTAGAGGTTCGCCATCTAAACTCAACAGGAACATCAACTGAAAGTAGGGAAAACTTATTTTTATTATAATCCCTATTGGCATCAATCAGGGCATAAACTGGCATACCGTCTGTTGCAGAAATGGCTATGTTTTGATTGTAATTATTATATGTAAATCCAATACCGGAAGCTATTGCAACGGTTCTCTTTTTATTTAAAGGCATATCCCGCAAAAAACCACCTGACAAACCCGACGAAAATTTGCTTTGTGACAACCCCGAAGGGCCGTCCGTCAATATATTGTAAGTGATCCCAAAATAGAACTGATCCTCACGATACAAGGAATCCACTTTCATAATTAGAGTATCTTGTGATGGTGTATTTTCCTGAGAAAAAACAGTAGCAACCATTAGCAGCAGAAAACAACTAAGAAAAATTCGCATAATTTTTTGGTTTTAAATCGCTCAATGATTCTATCAAACACCCTTGGCTTCCAATTCTCATTAAAACGATACAAATATACCCTTTTGATCGTTTTGTGATAAATAACAACCACAAATAATCCTTTTTAAGACCTTTAAAGATAAAAACGCTCTACAGTTCTTGCAGCCACGGAATTCTATTTGACAGAAAGGACTGAACTACCCTTGTTGACCTAAAGGAAGGACGGCTCACAAAAAATTAATACTGGTATTGCCTGCTGATCTTTTTTTGTTTACTCTCTTGACAAACTAAAAAATTGACCACGCCCTAAAACAAAAAATGCTCCCCTTTTAGGAAGCATTATTTCATCGCAGAGAGGAAGGAGTTGTTTGTTTTTATAAAGTGTCTTAAAATAAGGCTTTGCAAAGCTTTTATTTTAAGTGACACCTCAACTGACACCTCTCAATATGTTAGCAAATTGTTCTAAATTTCAATTATTCAAATATAAGGATTTTTTTGCTGGAATTAATGATTAATTATAATAATTTGAACTGGTTAGACAATATTTTTTGAACTGGTAAAGTTCAAAATTTAGTTGCCTAAAATTTAATTTCTATCCAATTATCAAGGGTTCAAATTGTTCAATTTTTAGGCTGGTGTATTGGCAAAATTCCTCAATAGATACAAACTCATTTTGGAGCTTATTGAGCTCTTGTCTGATTTTTTGAAGCAGTCTAATACTTTGACGATAACTTTTTCCTGTTATGCGTTGTATGTCTTTCGGGTAGATACACAATCTCTTGTTTTCGGTTCTCATACTCTATCTATGGCTTTGATTGGGCGTTGCCTAACTTGAAACCTCTATGATTCAAGTTCTGGCACTCAATAAAAATAGTAAATAATTCCTTTCGTTCAGAAGCGGCAATTTACTTCTATTTATGATGAGTATTTCTGCCATTTATGTCACAAAGTGACACATGGAATAGTGATGTCTTTTTTATGTGGTTTAATTGACTAAAATTTGTTTCATAATCAATCGAAAGGATTGCCCGTGTCTTTTTATACGATAATCTTTAATTTGGCTTCGTCGTGTTCTTTGAAAGCGTTACTTGAGTTTAATTGCAATTCTAAATCTTCCATAGTATCTGCTTTTAATGTTGCACTAAAATCTTGTGCTCGTTGTAGCATTTTTATATAGGCTAATGGATCTTGTTGCCTTGTTAATCTTCGTAAAGCTCCTAAATAATCATCACGATATACTGTTGGAATTATTATTCTTGTTTGTTCAGCTTTGACCAATTCGGCATTCATCATTACTCTTGCAATTCTTCCGTTACCGTCCAAAAATGGGTGTATTTCACTTACCATAAACATAATGTAAGCTGCTTTTGCAAATGGGTCTGTTAGTACTTTGTAGAAATCAAACCCTTTTATTAATGTGCCTTTTACTAATTCGAAATCGACAAAAAATGTTTCTCCAGCACGATTGTTTTTATCTTTAAATACGCCTGGCATTTTTGATATTCTTGCTTCCAAAAGTAATCGATGTCTGTATTGAAGAATGCTAATGAACTCTTCCGGAGAAGTTGGCGTAACATTCATTTCGATTTTATTACTGACCAATTTATACGTTCCTAATATGTCGTGTGAATCTTCATCACGATTGAACATTGGGGTATCGGTTTCGATAATGTTTTTTGCTTCAATCACTTCAAATCGAGTTCCTTCAATATAATTTGAAAAATAGGCTTCAAAAAAAGCGAAATTTTGAAAAGCTGTATTAGTTGTATTTCTATCTATCGCATTTTTGAATTCTCTTTGCTTTAACTCTAAAAATAATATCTCAAACAAATCTATTCTTGATTGGTCATAAGGATTTCCAAATGCTCGTGCAATGGCTCGTGGAGACGATAATATTTTGGAAGGCTGTGTAGATAATAAGGCACTAATTAGTTTGTTTAATTTCTCAAACTCACTTTGCATTCTTAATTTATCGGCGATTACTTTTGCGCTATCTCTAATTTGATTTAGTCCTTCTTCGCCTTTAACTTGTACTATTTTCTCTAGTTTGTTTTCGAGTTCAGCAATTGAAATAGTTTTAGATTCTGGACCCGATTTTCTGGACGGTTGTAGGTTTTCTAAAAATGCTCTTTCTTGTTGTGAAACAAATAACTCCCCCGAAAATGAATTGTCACCTTCAATTGCTCCAATACCTTCCATAAAACGAATGGTTATTCCAGGCAACTCTATTTTTTTGGTGTAGGTATAGGTAACAAATATTTGTCCTGTTGCAGTTGGTTTGAATTCTATTGCGGAACGGTGGCTTAATAATGCACCGGGATATAAATTGCCCAGAATAGAAAAAATATTTCTTTTGATAATAACCTCGTCCGTATCAATAAAATTGGAAGTAAAGATACGAGGAGCAATTTTTTTAATTTTACCTGTACTTTCAAGCAAAGCAATTTGTTTTCTTACTTTTTTATCGCTCGATGAATAAATAATTTCTTGAAGGTGTGTTGGGACAAAATTTTCCATTAGTGGTGCTTTATTGAAGCAAAACTATACTTTATTTTCCACTAAAAAGTATTTATCGGGCTTTTTTTTCCATTATAAACGAATGTTGGGGTAGGAATGGGTGTTTTTTTCCAGTAATAATTATAGTTTTTCTAAACCAGTTAGCCAAGTTTGTAATTCTTCAACAACTAAATCAGTTTGTGGCGTATTAGCTGGAAATAGAACATCAATAAAACGATGCAAATATGTTAATCTTACTGTATTATGTAAATTTATAAATTCCCATATTGTACGGTGACACGTACATAAATAGGGCAGATGCCATCATTATTGACTTTTGATCTCTTTATATAAAAGAGAACGGATACGGCTGTGTTCATGGTTGGTGACCTTTTAGTTATTATTAAATTTAAACTTTGTAATTCTTCCAAACAAGATGTTCAAATAGTGAAAAGGTATTTGAACAAATGTTGAACTGGTATCTTTTGAGATAGGTGTCACTTAAAAAATATAATTTCAGTGACACCTCAAAAGACACCTAAGTTTTGAGATTTAATGAATAATTTGATTTACCGTAAATGAAAAAACCCCACTAAATCCTAGAATTTAGTGGGGTTTGCTTCTTTTTGTATTTCTACTGGCAGAGAGGAAGGGATTCGAACCCTCGATATGTTGCCATATACACGCTTTCCAAGCGTGCGCCTTCAGCCACTCGGCCACCTCTCTATTTCATTACGGCTGCAAAGAACACGAAAAAAAACGAGTTAGAAAAGTAAAATCTAAATATTATGTCATTTCTCCTCGTAAAGAAGTTTCAAAAATAGTTTTGAAGTCTTTTGGGGCTATTTTTTTGCTCAATAAATACATCAATTTTGTGATTCCCGCCTCGGTGGTGATGTCTTTTCCGGAAATCACACCAATTTCTTTCAGTCCGGTACTGGTTTCGTATTGCCCCATACTGACACTCCCGCCAGAACATTGGGTAACGTTAACAATATGTAACCCGCCGGCAATCGCTTTTTTCAAGAGGTTTAAAAACCAATCCTCTGTAGGTGCATTCCCAGCTCCGTAGGTTTCTAAAACAACACCTTTAAGATTCGGAATATTTAAAATAGCGGATAAAACTGCTTCACTGATTCCAGGAAACATCTTGATAATGGCAACATTATTGTCTAAATTTTTATGCACTTTGAATTCCTCCGTTCCTTTTTTAGGCAAAAACAATTCAGGATTCAACTTTAAATGCACCCCAGACTCCACCAATTCCGGATAATTTGGAGACGTAAATGCTTTAAAATGTTCTGCATTAATCTTTGTAGTTCTATTGCCTCGGTATAATTTGTATTCAAAATAAAGACACACTTCACTGATAACCGGATGATTATTATTTTGCAGAGAAGCTATTTGAATGGCTGTAATCAGGTTTTCTTTAGCATCGGTACGCAAATCCCCTATGGGTAATTGTGAACCGGTAAAAATAACTGGTTTTGACAAATTTTCAAGCATAAAACTCAGCGCTGAAGCAGAATACGACATAGTATCGGATCCATGAAGCACAACAAATCCATCAAATGAAGTATAATTATCTGCAATAATTATAGCCATTTTTGCCCATTTTTCAGGATTCATGTTCGAGGAATCTATAGGATTTTCAAAAGAAACGGTTTCGATCTCACAATCCAATTGTTTCAATTCTGGAATTCGCTGTAACAATTTACTAAAATTGAATGCCTTAAGGGCTCCTGTTTCAAAATCTTTTCGCATACCAATAGTTCCTCCGGTATATATTAAAAGTATTTTGGCTTTATACAACATCGTGGTATTTTAATTTGTTCACAACTGGATTTGCATACATGGCCAAAAAACTTTCAAGAGCCACTGGATTGTCATGATCAATTCGCATTTCCAGTCTGCGCTCGAACAATGATTTTTCATTTTCAGTATACAAATGGGAATATCTATCGGTCTTATTTACAATATCAAAAGCAATAAAATTCGTTGGCCATAATTTGTAATTACTCAATATGGCATTATCAATTACTTGTGCCAAAGCTACTATTTGCTTATTTGAGTTCTCGTTTTCTGCAATAATGGCATCAATTTCAATATCTAAAACTTTCCCAACATGAATGTGTATTCTCTTCTTTTGCCCTAGAGCACCACTCAGAATCGTCATGAAATCTTCATTCTTTTCCTTGACATACACTTCATTATTGGCTTCAGCCATCAATTGTGGCATTTTCAGAGCATCAGTAGGATCATACTCGTACGAAATAGATACGGGTACAATTTTAATTTTCTTGAAATAATCCATTAAATTCTTTTCATCAGAACCCATACCCACCATTTTCAAAACACCCGGATTGGTCTCATCCTTGCCGTCTTTCGTTCTTCCTTCTCGCTGTGCTATCCATACAGAACGGTTTTCATGAAGCAATAAATTCCCTATATATTCCGACAATAGTTTTGAACTCTGCAGCATTTCTCTTGGAGTCAATCCCCGTTGTACTAAAAAATTACGGTTCAGTTTTGCCAAGGTATTCAGAAACGATTTTTTTACTAAATTATCCCCAATCGCTGAGGCTGTCATCACTAACCCATGTTCAAATAAAGCTGTGTTTAATAACGTAGTATCCAAAAGGATGTCCCGATGATTTGAGACAAACAAATAAGAAGTGTTTTTCTTTAACTTTTCAAAACCGGAAGTGGTCATTCCTTCTGAACTTTTTTCTAGTATTCTTTGAACCGATTGGTATATAAAATTACATTGAAAATCCCGAATGGAGTGCGTTTTCCTGAGTTGTTCTTTCCAAACTTCGTCAGCAGCACCCGGAAAAGTAAAGTTCATCAATGCTTTCATCATTGGGTGATTAATCACATCTTGAAGTGCTTCGTTTATTTCGGAATCATAAAATGGCCGAATAGCGTCAAATTTCTGCATTG
Organism: Flavobacterium sp. GSP27; assembly: GCF_003970395.1. Taxonomy (NCBI): domain Bacteria; kingdom Pseudomonadati; phylum Bacteroidota; class Flavobacteriia; order Flavobacteriales; family Flavobacteriaceae; genus Flavobacterium; species Flavobacterium sp. GSP27. The sequence continues at coordinate 68,913 of NZ_RYDP01000004.1, forward strand.
TTGATTTTTCTATATTTGTGTGGGCAAATGAACAAAAAAAAAGTCAAAATAAAGTGAATTCTACTTTAAATCCCAAAAATAGCTTTAGAATTCTCGGTGGTTCGCATTGCTATTTCATGTGTTGAAAGGCCATAAATCTGGGCTAACTTATCGACTACGCTGACTATATAACTACTTTCATTCCTTTTTCCACGAAAAGGAATTGGGGCTAAATATGGGGAATCTGTTTCTAAAACAAGATGCTTTATATCGATCTGTTTCAAAAATTGATCGATTTTTCCGTTTTTGAAAGTAACAACCCCGCCTATTCCAAGCTTCATATTATACGAAATTGCCCTTAAAGCTTGTTCATACGTTCCAGAAAAACAATGAAAAATACCAAATAAATCATCCGATTTTTCTTGTTCCAGAATTTCGAAAATTTCATCAAATGCATCCCGACAATGAATCACAATAGGTAACTTATATTCTTTAGCCAATTGAATCTGCTTTTTGAAAGCAATTTGTTGCTGAGGCAAATGGGTTTTATCCCAATACAAATCGATCCCAATTTCACCAACAGCGTAGAATTTTCTTTTCGCCAGTTCGTTTTCCACATGCTGTAATTCTTTCAGATAATTCTCTTTCACATACGTGGGATGCAAGCCCATCATCAAGAATACGTTTTCAGGATACTTTTTTTCTAAAGTATACATGGATTCCGTGCACGTCGAATCGATTGCCGGAATAAAAAAACGCGAAACCCCCGCTTCAATGGCGCGTTGGATCATTTCATCTCGGTCTTGATTGAATTCCTCAGAATATAAATGAGTATGGGTATCGGTAATTATTACTTTTGTTTCCAAGTGTCGTCTTTTAAGAATACAAAATTACAAGAATTAAACTAGTCAAAAAAATGGTTTAACAAAGATTGCGACAGAAAAAAGATTCCAAAACTGCATACAACAACTTGTATCTTTGTAAAAGGGACACTATAATTCCGAAAACAAATTCTGCCTAGATGAAAAACCTCCACAAAATCCTTAAAAAAGAAAACTACAAAAAAGTAAAATTTAAGATTACTAAAACCCAACACCTTTTGATTAAAGCCAAAATCAACGGTATCAAAGGAAATTTCATTTTAGATACAGGTGCTTCAAGTAGTTGTATCGGATTTGAATGTGTTGATTTGTTTCTATTGGAAGCTAAAAAATCAAAAACTAAAGCTTCAGGAGCTGGAGCTTCCGGAATGTTGACACAAATAGCTACAAAAAATCAATTGCAACTAGGCACTTGGAAAGACAGTGCTTTTGACGTCGTAATTTTCGATTTATCTCATATAAACGAAGCTTTAACACAACACAAATCAAAACCCGTTCATGGAATCATAGGAGCCGATGTTTTAATGAAAGGAAAAGGAATCGTGGACTATTTTAATTATTGCTTATATTTACAATAGAAAAACGACCTTAAAACCTTAAAGAAACATGAAAAATATTTTCAAAAAATTATTGGTATTTATGGGACTACTTTTATTTTCTTGTTCTCCCGCCGACTTAACTAACGAAGATGAAACAATAACTAATTCAGATTCCAACAATCTCAGTATTTTAAAAACCAGCTATTCAAAAATTTGGGACTTCAATAATTTAACGGAATGGGAAGATGCTACTCAAGTTGGCAATCCAAATTACTGGATTGAAAATGGGAATTTACGTATTTTCACAAATCCAAATACGTGGGAAAGATCAAAAGTAAAAACGATTTCAAGTTTTGCCGCTGGAACCTATAGCTGGAATGTTTATATCCCCGAAATGGGCGTTGGTGACATGGCTAGCATTGGAGCTTTTTTATATAATAATGACACACACGAACTCGATTTTGAGATTGGCTATGGATCACAAGCCATTCGAAATCAATTAGCAGCAGAACCAGACGATCTTATCGTATACATGATCTCACAGGGCTATCCGTTCCAATCTGTTCAAAGGAAAATCAAAAGAAGACAATGGTATAATCTTACACTACAATTATCCCTTACTTCTAATGGGCGATACAATGTAAGTTGGAAAATCAATGATGCAATTATGGCAAGTGTCCGACTTAATTATGGTAAAAACACCAAATTTAACATCTATTGCAGTGTCGAAAATTTACAATTTATAGGCGACCACATTCCGAAAAGCCAAAATTACGCACTTTTTGATGTTGTGGAATTCAAAGGAATTTTAATAAAAAAATAAAAAATCCGTTTAGTTTTAGAACTAAACGGATTTTTTATTTTATGAATTAATTCAATTACAATTCTAATGCTTTTTTAGGATTGTTCTCTAACAATAATTCCATTGGGTTTTCTAAGGCTTCTTTTACGGCCACCAAGAAACCAACAGACTCACGACCATCAATAATTCTATGGTCATAAGACAACGCCACATACATCATTGGGTGAATTTCTACTTTTCCGTTTACGGCAATTGGGCGCTCGATAATGTTGTGCATTCCAAGAATTCCTGACTGTGGCGGATTGATAATTGGCGTACTCAACATACTTCCAAAAACACCACCGTTAGTAATCGTAAACGTTCCACCAGTCATATCATCCACTGTGATTTGTCCGTCACGCGCTTTAAGGGCTAATCTTTTAATGTCGGCTTCAACTCCACGGAAAGTCAAGTTCTCCGCATTACGAACTACAGGAACCATTAATCCTTTTGGTCCTGAAACTGCGATAGAAATGTCGCAAAAATCGAAAGCGATCTTATGATCCCCATCCATCATTGAGTTTACATCTGGAAATAATTTTAATGCTCTGGTCACTGCTTTAGTAAAAAAAGACATGTACCCTAAACCAATTCCGCCATGTTTTGCTTTGAATGCGTCTTTGTATTCATTCCGAATCAAGTTGATTGGCGTCATGTTTACTTCATTAAAAGTAGTTAACATGGCTGTTTCGTTTTTAGCAGCCACTAATCGTTCTGCCACTTTACGACGCAACATTGATAATTTTGAACGTTCGGATCCACGAGATCCACCGGTAGGCGTCCCCATTGAAGGCGCCGCATGTACGGCATCGTCTTTAGTGATTCTTCCGTCTTTTCCAGTTCCTGTTACTGAAGTTGTTGCTATATTTTTTTCGTCTAATATTTTTCGTGCTGCCGGAGATGGAGTTCCTGAAGCGTAAGTTGCTGCTGCTGGTGCGGCTTTTGGTGCTTCTGTTTTAGTTTCCACTTTTGGCGCTTCAACTGTTTTTGTAGCTTCAGCAACTGGCGCATCGCCTGCTGGTTTTACGCCGTCCGTATCAATGTGACAAACTACTGCTCCTACTGCAACTGCATCTCCTTCTTCCGCTTTCAAAGTAATGATTCCGCTCGCTTCTGCTGGCAATTCTAATGTTGCTTTATCAGAATCAACCTCAGCAATGGCTTGGTCTTTCTCTACATAATCTCCGTCTTTTACCAACCAAGTTGCGATTTCAACTTCCTTTATAGATTCCCCTGGTGATGGGACTTTCATTTCTAAAATCATGTTCTATTATTTTAAATTATGAATTTTAAGTTTTAAATTGTTCTTGAACAACTTATGTGTGTTAGATGTATTGTTTTTTAGCCCTGATGGCAGCGACATCCTTTTTCTAGCTTCTTTAGCTAGGAAAAGATATAGCGTACAGCAGGAAATAGCTCCTTATTATCGGTATAAATTTTTATCAAAAACCATTCGCAAGGCATCAGCCTGACGGCGTTTTGCTCTTGTATAACTTCCTGAGGCCGGTGCCGCATACGCTTTTAGTGAAGCCAATCTCCATTTTACTAAATCAAAATTCATTAGCATAAAGCTGTAAGCTCCCATGTTTTTTGGTTCTTCTTGTGCCCAAACATAATCATCTGCATTAGGGTATTTAGCGATAATGGCTTTTAATTGTTCTACCGGTAATGGGAACAATTGCTCGATTCTAACTACAGCCACATCATTTCTGTCCAGAATTTTTCTTTCGGCAGTAATGTCATAATAGAATTTTCCGGTACAGAAAACCAGCGTTTTCACATGCGCTTTATTCACTGTTTCATCATCAAATGTTTCTTGAAAACTCCCTGTTGCAAATTCTTCAACGGTAGATACTACCCTTGTATCCCGCAACAAACTTTTAGGCGTAAACACAACAAGTGGTTTACGAAACGTTGTTTTCATTTGTCTTCTCAATAAGTGAAAGAAGTTGGCTGGTGTAGTACAATCTGCCACATACATATTGTGTCTGGCACAAAGTTGTAAGTATCGCTCCATTCTGGCTGATGAATGCTCCGCTCCTTGTCCTTCGTATCCGTGCGGCAATAATAAAACAATTCCGTTTTGATTGTTCCATTTATCTTCGCCACAAGAAATATACTGATCAATTATAATTTGGGCACCGTTACTAAAATCACCAAACTGTGCTTCCCAGATGGTTAATGTATTTGGGTTGGCTAAAGCGTACCCATAATCAAACCCTAAAACAGCATATTCAGACAACAGCGAATTGAAGATATTGAATTTCCCTGTTGCTCCTTCTAAAGTACTCAACAAAATCACTTCTTCTTCTGAATCCTCTACTTTTACAACGGCATGACGGTGAGAGAACGTGCCTCGCTCTACATCTTGCCCCGAAATACGAACATCATATCCTTCTTTTAAAAGTGACCCATAGGCTAAGTGCTCTGCCATGGCCCAATCCAGCTTGTTTGTTTCAAAAAACATTGTTTTTCTATCGTTGACAAGTTTTTGTATTTTGCTGATAAATTTTTTGTCTGCAGGTAAGTTACAAATTACGTTTGCAACCTCAGTAAGTCCGGCTACTGGAAAAGTAGTGTCTACTTTTTTGAGCATTTCAACATCCGAAACCTGTTCAAAACCTTTCCATTCGTTTTTCATGAATGGCGTTATAATAGTCAAATCTTTTTTACGGGAGGCTTCTAAATTCACCTCTAGATTTGATTTGTATTCTTTTTCTAATCCTTTTACAAAAGTACTGTCAACAACTCCTTCGGCAAGCAATTTCTCCATGTAGATGTCTCTTGGGTTTTTATGCTTTGCAATGATTTTGTACAATACGGGTTGGGTAAAACGAGGCTCATCGCCTTCATTATGTCCATATTTTCTATATCCCAATAAATCAATAAACACATCCCTACCAAATTCCATTCTGAAGTCCAATGCAAAGGACATCGCGTGAACTACTGCTTCAGCATCATCTGCATTGACATGCAAAACGGGCGAAAGGGTAACTTTAGCAACATCAGTACAATAGGTAGAGGAACGAGCATCCAGATAATTGGTTGTAAAACCGACTTGATTATTGATGACAATATGTATAGTTCCTCCTGTTTTATAACCATCCAATTGTGCCATTTGCACAATTTCATACAAAATTCCCTGACCCGCAATTGCAGCATCTCCGTGAACGGCGATTGGCAATACTTTTGAGAAATCGTTAGGGAAATATTTATCTTGTTTGGCTCTTGTGATTCCTTCGATTACTGCACCTACTGTTTCAAGGTGCGACGGATTAGGAGCTAAATTGATATTAATTTTTTTACCGGTACTGGTCACTTTATCCGCTGTAAGTCCTAAATGGTATTTTACATCGCCGTCAAAATATTCTTGATCGTAATCTTTACCGTCAAACTCTCCAAAGATGTCTTGGGTCGATTTGCCAAAAATATTTGCCAACACATTCAAACGACCACGATGTGCCATTCCCATAACAAATTGCTCAACTCCTTTTTCAGCTGCTTTCTCGATTAAAGCATCTAATGCAGGAATAATTGATTCCCCACCTTCTAGAGAAAAGCGTTTTTGACCTACATATTTAGTGTGCAAAAAATTCTCAAAAGAAACGGCTTGGTTTAATTTATTAAGAATGGATTTTTTTTCGTCCAATGAAAATTTAGGCTGATTGTCATTGTAGCCTAATTTTTTCTGAATCCACTCCACTACTTCCGGTTTACGGATATACATATATTCCACCCCGATGTGCTGGCAGTATATTGTATCAAGATGCGTTATGATTTCCTGAAGCGTACAAGGCTGTATTTCCATAACCTTGGCTGCATCAAAAACAGTATTTAAGTCTGCTGATGAAAGTCCAAAATTTGTGATTTCTAGAGTTGGTGATGATACTCGTCTTTCTCGAACCGGATTTGTTTTAGTAAACAAATGACCGCGAGAACGGTATCCATCTATTAATTTTAATACATTGAACTCCTTTTGAAGCTTGTCAGAAACCAAGCTAATATCTGTATTATTAGCCGCAAAATTTGCAATTTGCTCGACTTTATGATCCTCGCCGTAAGAACTCATCCCAAAGTCAAAACCTTGAAAGAAACTTCTCCAACTAGGCTCAACGCTGTCTGGATTTTCTATATATTGATCGTATAATTGAGCGAAAAATTCTGTATGTGCTGCGTTTAAAAATGAAAACCTATCCATAATATTTAGTGAATATACCTTTTTGATTAAAATAGTTTGGCAAAAGTACAATAATACAATAAATTTATAATTTATTTTAAGATACTTTTACATCTTAAATTGTTAAAAATCTAGAAACTTATGGCAAAAAAGCGCTTTTTCGAGGTTACCAAATCGTTTTTAGTACTTATTGCCTTGTTTTTTGCAAGTGCTCTGTTTGCACAACAAAATACAATGTATACCACTATGCCAAACCAGTTTTGGAGAAATGTACAATTTGGAGGTGGACTGGGTTTAGGCTTTGGTTCCGGCTACACGGACATTTCGTTAGCGCCAAGTGCCATTTATAATTTTAATGAATATGTGGCTTTGGGACTGGGAGTGCAGTATAAATATTTGAAGCAACGCGATTTTTTTGCTTCTCATTTGTATGGCGGTAGTGTTATAGGATTATTTAATCCAATCCCCGAAATCCAACTTTCGACGGAACTGGAACAATTAAGAGTCAATGTAAATCTGGATGGATCCAATAGCAATTCTCAAAACTACTGGAATACAGGTTTATTCATCGGCCTTGGTTACAGATCTGGAAACGCCACTATTGGTGGGCGATATAATGTTTTGACTGACAAAAACAACATTTACGGCAGTGCCTTTATGCCTTTTATTAGAGTGTATTTTTAATTATCTGCGATGAAAAAAACTTTTCAATTATGCTGTATTTTATTTATAAGTTACAGTTTTGCTCAAAACAATATTTTACAATCTGGGCCCATGGTGGGGTATTGCGAAATGACCGAAGCGATGATTTGGTTGCAAACCAACAAAAAAGCTTCGGTGAAAATAGCTTATTTTGCCCTTGACAATCCTACTAATATATTCTACTCCGACGTGTATTCATCTTCAAAAGAAGTTGGCTTCACGCATCATATTATTTTAGATCAATTAGAACCCGGAAAAAAATATACGTATGCTGTTTTCATAAATGACAAAAAAATCATCTTGCCCTACGAGACTTCTTTTTCATCAAAGAAACTTTGGGAATGGCGCGAAGATGCTCCTGATTTCACAGTAGCCATTGGAAGTTGTTCCTATTTTAATGAAACTCCGCTGGACAGACCAGGAAAAGCCTACGGAAGTGAGTATGGCATTTTTGAAAGTATTGCCAAAAAAAATCCAGAAATCATGATATGGAGTGGTGACAATATTTATCTCAGAGAAGCGGACTGGGATAGTAAAACCGGGATTTATCATCGGTATACGCATTCAAGGTCGGTAAAAGAAATTCAGCCTTTGCTGGCAAAAACTCAAAATTTTGCCATTTGGGATGACCATGATTTTGGTCCGGATGATAGCGATGGCAGTTTTTATAACAAATTTCTAACTCAAAAAGCGTTTAAAGATTTCTGGGCAAATAAAAGCTACGGTATGAATGCTGAACAAAACGAGGGTATTTATTCTACCTTTAGCTGGAGTGATGCACAGTTTTTTTTATTGGACGATCGGTTTTCAAGACCCCAAATAACAGAATTACGGGCGAAAGAACGGTTTTAGGAAATACCCAATTAGAATGGCTGATTAACGCACTAAGTTCCTCTAAAGCCAGTTTTAAAATAATTGTAATGGGCGTACAAGTATTAAATTCCGTAGCGGAAAAGGAAAACTACAGCAACTACCCCAAAGAGAAAGAAAAATTGCTAAAAGAAATTCTTGATAATAAAATTAAGGGCGTTTTATTCCTAAGCGGTGATAGGCATTTTACTGAATTTTCCGAAGTTTCCCGCGAGAATGCCTACTCTTTATTTGACTGGACCGTTTCACCGCTAACTTCCGGTGTTGCCGCTGAAGGGGCATTAAAGGAAAACAATATTTACAGATCCAAAGGCAGTTTGATTACGCAACATAATTTTGGTATGATTTCATTCTTGGGTTCAAAGGAAAACCGCCAAATAAAACTAACTGTTTTTGATACTGCGGGAACTGAATTATGGAATAAAACAATCTTAAAAAAAGACTTACAATAACTAATACTTATTCCGGAACCACACTTTTTGCCATTCTCTTTTTAGGATCAAAAAAGCGACTTGTTCTGCCAGAACTACTAAATCAGATCCGTCTAGTTTTTTTATTTCTTCTTCGGAAACATCAATTATGTATAATAAATTGAGGTATTCAGCAAATTTGTATTGAATAAGTCGATATATTTTTTCGTGAAGCTGCAACTTCAATTCACTGGGAGAAATACCCAACGGAAAATCAATTGCTTCGTTAGCGAGATTGAAATCCTTATTCATTTGTTCGATTAATTTCAAATATAAGTTTTCACCCGCGGCTTCAGCAAGTAGTAAATCGGTATTTTTTGGAACTATAAACATATCTTTAAATATCAATGGCAATATGAATGTCAATTTTCAATATTGTTATTATTATACACTATACTTCTTGTTAAATTATAAATATAAACTTTCAAAGTCAATGTTGAAATTGATTATTGAAATTGAATTACACTTTTCTGCCCATTAAATTCTCCCCAAAAGATTTCAACATTGCTTTTTTATCGGCGCTAATATTCATTTTATCCAAGGTCTGAAACGCCTTAAAAGTAAAATCTTGTATTGCTTCCTGTGTTGCCGTAGCCGCACCAGAACTATTAAAAAGTGCTTTCACCGTCTCTATTTTATCCGTACTATTTTCCGGCTGAACAGAAAACAAATACCGCAATTCTTTAGCTTCCTCTTCTTTTGAAAAAGCTACTGCTTTTAGATACAAATACGTTTTTTTATTTTCTATAATATCACCGCCTACTTGTTTTCCAAAGGTTTCTGGATCCCCAAAAGCATCCAAGAAATCATCCTGTAATTGAAAAGCCAAGCCTAAATTGAGGCCGAAATCATACACCAGATTTGCGTTTTCCTCGGTAGTTCCTGCAATAATCGCTCCCATTTTCATGGCTGCTGCTACCAAAACAGCCGTTTTGTATTGAATCATCATCAGGTATTCCGGAATGGTAACATCATTGCGTTCTTCAAAATCGACATCCCATTGCTGCCCTTCGCAAACTTCAAGCGCTGTTTTGCTGAACAACTTGGCCAAATCCCGAAAAATAACGGGCTCATATTGTTCAAAATATTGATAGGCTAAAATCAGCATCGCATCCCCAGATAAAATTCCGGTGTTTATATTCCATTTCTCATGAACCGTTGCTTTTCCTCTTCGTAGTGGCGCATCATCCATAATATCATCGTGAACCAACGAAAAGTTATGAAAAACTTCAACGGCTAATGCGGCAGGCAATGCTTTTTGATACGGCGCATCAAAAATTTCGGCACTCATTAAGGTCAGTACCGGACGAATTCTTTTTCCGCCAAGGTCTAAAATATACCGGATGGGCTCGTACAAATTTCTTGGTTCTTTGGTTTCATATTGTGCCTGCAAATACTCCGAAAGAAACCCCTGATATTGATAAATGGAATGCATAAAATAAATTTTTGGCTAATTTACTCTATTCAAATTGTATTACAAACATCGTTTTACCTTCAAATGTTAAATAAACCAAAATACATTGGAAACTATTTTGGTGTTTAAAGTTTCCGTCTTATATTCGCACTCGAAATTAATCGTTCAAATCAATAAATTTGAATTTAATTAAAAAATACTGAAACCATTTCAGCCTTAAAAATGAAAGAAAAAATTATAACTAAAGCAAGCGAGATGTTTTTAAAACTAGGTTTTAAGAGCATCACCATGGATGATATTGCAGGAGAAATGTGTATTTCTAAAAAAACGATTTATAAATATTTCTGCAATAAAGAATTACTTATTGAGGAAAGCACCACTGCAATTCACAAACAAATCCATCAAATTATTGACCGTATTATTGCCCAGAATTATAATGCTATCGCAGAAAATTTTGAAATACGAAAAATGTTTAAAGAAATGTTTCAATCCTCAGACGACTCCCCCATTTACCAATTAAAAAAACATTATCCTGAAATTTATGAGAAAGTGATGACAAGAGAAATCAATGAATGCAACACCACTTTTGAACAAAACATAAAAAAAGGAATCGAACAAGGTTTTTACCGCGACAATATAAATATTGAAAGTTACACGCGATTTTATTATTATTTAATTTTCAGTATAAAGGGCTGTACCAGTTCCGAAAAAGAAGCTCAAAAGATAGAACTTGAGATTTTAGAATACCATACCAGAGCTATGGCAACTCCCAGCGGGATAACTGAACTTGAAAAACATTTACTTAACTATACTACAAAATGAAAACTATAATTTTACTAGCCATCCTGACCTTTGGTATTTCGGCTCAATCACAAAACTCAGGCAACCCAGGTACAAGTCCCGTACAAACACTTACGCTAAAAGAAGCCGTCAACTATGCTCTAGAAAACAAAGCAGATGCCAAAAAAGCAAAATTACAAGTAGAGAACAGTGAATACCAAATTCAGGAAATACGCTCCAGAGCTTTGCCTCAAATTTCAGCTAATGGCAATTTGACGTACAATCCTGTAATACAAACAACCGTTATTGACGGAGCAGGATTTGGCGCTCCGGGAACTACCATCCAAGCCGCTTTTGGCCAACCATGGATTTCTACTGCCGGAGTTTCTCTGACACAGGCTATCTTTGACCAAACTGTTTTTACCGGCCTAAAAGCAGCAAAATCTACCAGAGAATTTTACCAGATCAACAATCAACTAACAGAAGAGCAAGTAATTGAGCGTGTGGCCAATAATTATTACCAAGTCTATGTGCAGCGACAAAAACTAACGGTGATTGACAGCACTTTAAGAAATACCACCAAAGTAAGAAACATCATCAAAGGACAATATGACAATGGTCTAGCCAAGAAAATTGATTTGGATCGAATTATAGTAAAAATTTCAAACATCAATACACAACGTCAACAGGTACTGAATGCCGTACAAATACAAGAAAATACCTTGAAATTTTATATGGGAATGCCCATAGAAACCCAAATCGAGATTCCACAAACTGCCTTTGAAGTAGGGCCACAAGCATTGTCTGAAATTCCAAATACGGCAAACAGAACGGAATACTTGCTTTTGAAAAAACAAGAACAACTATTATTTTATCAAAAAAAGGCTATTGAAGCTGCTTATTACCCAACATTATCACTGAATGCCGGGTACAATTATATTGGTCAGGGTCCTGTAATGCCTTTGGGCGGAAAACCTTCTAAAGGAGTGTACTGGTCTGATTTCTCTTCGATTGGCTTGAATTTGAAAGTACCGATATTTACTGGATTTGGCACTCGTGCAAAAGTGAGACAAGCCGATGTTGACCTACGAACTATCCACGAAGAGTTGGTTGATACCAAGTTGTCACTTGACCTGGCTTTTGCCAATGCAAAAACGCAAATTGACAACAGCTTAACCACAATCAACAATCAGAAAGAAAATGCCCAATTAGCCAAAGAGGTTTTAAATAACACCCGAAACAACTATATACAAGGATTATCCACACTGACTGATTTACTGGATGCTGAAAACTCATTGACCGAAGCTCAAAACAACTACACATCAGCTATATTAGAGTACAAACTGGCAGAAATACAATTAGTCAAATCCAAAGGGGAATTAAAAACACTAACCAATAAATAATCAAAATGAAAAAAATAATAATAACAGTAGTAGTAATTGTAGCATCCTTAGGACTAATTGCCTACGTATTAACCAATAATAAAAAAGAAAACGAAGCCAAAACAACTATTGTTGCGGAGAAAAACGCCTCCGTTTCTGTTAGAGTTGATACCGTAAAAACCGAAGCTGTTTCATTAGATTTCTCATCCAATGGAAATTTTGAACCCGTACAAGAATTAAAATTTTCTGCTGAAAAATCAGGCAAAATAACAAAGATACTTGTAAAAGAAGGCGATTATGTTTCAGTAGGACAAACACTTGCCATTGTACGAAGCGATGTTATAAACGTAAATGCCCAAAACGCTAATGCGGTGTATCAAAATGCGGTGGCTGATTACACCCGATTTGAAAATGCATACAAAACAGGCGGCGTAACTAAACAACAAGTAGATCAGGTAAAACTAGCAATGGTAAATGCTAAATTCCAGTTAACACAAGCAAATATCAATGTTGGAGATACAAGAATCAAAGCGCCAATTAGTGGGTTTATCAATAAGAAATACATCGAGGTTGGATCAATCATTTCTGCTACACCTGCTACGGAATTGTTTGATATTGTAAATGTTTCCAAACTAAAACTAAAAGTTAACGTTAACGAAAGCCAAGTGGCCAGTTTAAAAGTAGGTACCGTCACAAAAGTTGTAGCAAGCGTTTATCCAGACCAAATTTTCTCAGGGAAAATCACTTTTATCGCCTCAAAAGCGGACGAAATTTTAAATTTCCCCATCGAGATTGAAATTACAAACAACGCTTCCAACGGTTTAAAAGCGGGTATGTACGGAACCGCTGAATTTGCATCGAAACAACAAAAACAATCGTTGATGATTGTTCCTAGAGATGCTTTTGTAGGAGGTGTAAGCACCAATCAGGTTTTTGTAATTGAAAGCGGAACTGCCAAATTGAAAACAGTTACAGCTGGAAGAATTCTTGGGGACAAAGTAGAAATTCTAAACGGACTCTCAAATGGCGAAACTGTAATTGTCACAGGTCAAATCAACCTTCAGGACGGATCTAAAGTGGATGTCATTAAATAGTCGAAAGTTGTAAAGCCAAAGGTCAAAAGCAGAAAACGGCATGACCTTATACGTTAAGACCTAAAAATATAAATATATGAAATTAGCAGAAATATCCATAAAACGTCCTTCGTTAGTAATTGTATTGTTTACGATTCTAACACTTGGTGGACTGTTCAGTTACAGCCAATTGGGTTACGAATTGATTCCAAAATTCGAAACCAATGTAATTACTGTTGCCACTATTTATCCGGGTGCATCACCAAGTGAGGTAGAAAATACGGTTACCAAAAAAATTGAAGATGCCATTGCATCCTTAGAAAATATTAAAAAAATAGACTCGAAGTCCTACGAAAGTTTATCAACAGTGTCCATTACATTAACGTCTTCGGCTGATGTTAATATTTCCATGAACGATGCGCAGCGTAAAATAAATGCTATTCTTAGTGATTTGCCTGATGATGTTGAAACGCCTTCATTGACTAAATTTTCTTTAAGCGATTTACCAATTATGACTATTGGTGCCAACGGAAAAATGGATGAAGTTGCTTTTTACGACTTAATTGATAAAAAATTAGCACCCGTTATTTCTCGAGTAGAAGGTGTAGCACAAGTAAATATTATTGGCGGACAAGAAAGAGAAATTCAAGTAAATCTTGATGCGGTAAAAATGCAAGCCTACGGACTTTCGATTCCGCAAGTGCAACAAACTATTTTATCTTCTAATTTGGATTTTCCAACAGGAAACATTCAAACTCGTGAGCAAAAAATACTAATCCGTTTAGCCGGAAAATATAAAACTGTTGATGAATTAAGAAACTTAATTGTATCTTCTAAAAACGGAATACAAGTTCGTTTAGACGCTATTGCTGATGTTCAGGATACTCAAAAAATTCCTGAAAAAATAGCGCGTGTCAATCAAAAAAGTGCTATTATTTTACAAATCATCAAACAATCGGATGCCAATGCGGTTGCGGTAAGTGAAGAGTTAGTTAAAACAATTGCTAAACTGGAAACGGATTATAAAGCAAACGGATTAAAACTTGAAATAGCAAAAGACAGTACTATTTTCACATTAGAAGCTGCCGATGCTGTTGTGCATGATTTACTAATTGCGGTACTTTTAGTGGCTCTTGTAATGTTGTTTTTCTTGCACAGCATTAGAAACTCATTGATTGTAATGGTTTCTATTCCTGCTTCGTTAATTGCTACGTTCATTGGAATTTATTTGATGGGGTATACCTTAAACTTAATGAGTTTATTAGGACTTTCTCTTGTGGTGGGTATTCTTGTGGATGATGCCATTGTGGTTCTCGAGAATATTTACAGGCACATGGAAATGGGTAAAAATAAAGTTCGAGCTGCTTATGATGGAACTGCAGAAATTGGTGGAACTGTTGTATCGATTACTTTAGTAATTGTAGTAGTGTTTCTACCAATTGCAATGAGTACCGGATTGGTTTCTAACATTATTACACAATTCTGTGTAACTGTTATTATCTCAACATTGCTGTCATTAGTCGCTTCATTTACAATCATTCCATGGTTATCTTCAAGATACGGGAAATTAGAACACATTCAAGGTAAAAATCTTTTTGGAAGAATCATCCTTGGATTTGAAAGCTATTTAACACGATTTACAAATTGGGTCTCCAGATTATTGGAATGGTGTTTGGATCATTATTTTAAAACACTAGCTATCGTTTTAGTACTCTTTTTTGGATCGATGATTAGTTTATTTGGCGGTGGATTTATTGGTGGGGAATTCTTTGCCGCGTCTGATAGTGGTGAGTTTTTAGTTCAGATAGAAATGCCAAAAGATGCTTCATTAGAGCAAACCAATTTCATGACGCAAAAAGCAGAAGCATTCTTGCAGAAAGAAGAGTATGTTTTTAGTCAAATTACAACGATTGGTCAAACCAGTGAAGGTCTTGGTGCTTCGCAAGCCACTGCTTACAAATCGGAGATAAACGTAAAAATGGTTGGATTAGACAAACGTAATGAACCTGCAAATGTGTATGCTGCAAAAACCAAACGCAAATTAGAAAAAATACTAGTTGGTGCCAAAGTAAAAACAGTTCCAGTTGGTATTTTAGGAACTGCAGAAGATGCTACTTTAGGATTAATTGTAACGGGGCCAAATGTAGAAAGCGCCATGCAATTTGCAAAAGCAGCAGAAAAAGAATTACGTACCATTCCTGGAGCAACAGAAATCGAATTGTCTGTAGAAGATGGAAATCCAGAAGTAAACGTAAAAGTCGATAGAGATAAAATGGCCGCTTTAGGATTGAGTTTGCAAACAGTAGGTATGACCATGCAAACTGCTTTTAGCGGAAATACTGATGGTAGATTTAGAGCTGGTGAATACGAATATGACATCAACATTAAATACAATGCATTCGACAGAAAAAGTATCGCAGATGTCAGAAACTTAATTTTCATAAACGATAGTGGTCAACAAATAAAACTGAATCAATTTGCAACCGTAACCGAAGGTTCCGGTCCAAGTGAATTAGAACGAAGAGACAAATCAGCATCGGTAACTGTAAAAGGCCAAAATGTGGGTGTGGCTTCAGGAACTATTGTAACACAATGGCAAGAAAAAATTGAAAAATTAAAAAAACCAACCGGTGTAAATTATATTTGGGGTGGTGATCAGGAAAACCAGTCCGAAGGTTTTGGTACATTAGGAATTGCGCTATTAGCTGCGATTGTCTTGGTTTACCTGGTAATGGTTTCGTTATACGACAGTTTTGTACATCCATTTGTGGTATTGTTTGCCATCCCGCTTTCCTTTATTGGTGCAATGTTGGCTTTGGCTTTAACCAATAATACACTGAATATATTTACCATTTTAGGTATCATCATGCTTATTGGTCTGGTGTGTAAAAATGCGATTATGCTTGTAGATTATACCAATCAAAGGCGTAAAGCTGGCGAAACGGTCAGAACAGCATTAATCCAAGCAAATCATGCGCGTCTTCGTCCAATTTTGATGACCACTATCGCGATGGTATTTGGTATGGTACCAATTGCACTGGCAAGTGGAGCTGGAGCGGAATGGAAAAACGGTTTGGCTTGGGTAATTATTGGGGGATTAATTTCCTCATTATTCTTGACTTTAGTAGTAGTTCCGGTAATTTACCAAATTATGGAAAAAGCCATCAGTAGACTTTCGAAAGGAGAAAAAGTTGATTATGAAGCTGAAATGGTTGCCGATTATGAGCATAAAGAACTAAGTGAAGATGGATTTAATCCAAAACATACCGTTTAAAATCTGAATTTATTATAAAAGATAAAACCTGTTCATTAGTTTGAACAGGTTTTTTTATGGCTAAAAATCCATTAAGAATTCAATTTTAACAATAGCAACAACTGGCTTTTACACCTTCTTAATCACATAGGTCACAATTCCCCAGATGATTAATTGATTTTCTTCCGTGACTTTTATCGGAGCATAATTGGGATTTTCAGGCATCAGATACAAACAGTCTTTCTCCAGTTGTATGCGTTTCACCGTAAATTCTCCATCGATAAAGCAAATTGCAATTTTATTGTTCTGTGGCTCCAAGCTTCTATCCACAACAAGAACATCTTTATCATTGATTCCAGCATCAATCATAGAATTTCCTTTGACTCTGATGTAAAAAGTAGCTAATGGGCTTTCACTCAATTGCTTGTTCAAATCAATGCTCATTTCCATAAAATCTGCGGCCGGTGATGGAAATCCCGCCGAAACCCCTTCGTTTATGAAAGGAATTCGCAATTCACTTTCAAAATCAGGCAGAAAGAACATTAGTTTTTGTCCGTTATTTATTGGCATTTGATTTCGAGTATGTCTTTAAAATTAGTGGTGTATCCGGGTGACAAATGGTTCTGATTCATGTTCCAGGTCAGACTTAAATTTTGGGTAGCCAACTTTACTTTCTTGTCTCCAATTTTGTTATTGAGACCATCCATCACTTTCATCAGCAGCAAATGTTTTGGGTTTTCTTCGTCAAACAGCTGCAATTGTTTCTTGTTTTGATCAATCAATTCCGTGACGATCACGCCCGCTTTCTTGAATTTCAAATGTTCATTTCCTTGGTGCAGTTTCTTCAACATTGCGATAGCAACATTAGAAATTGTCAATGTAGAATTTGACGCATACGGCAATGTAATCGCCATATTAAAATAATATTTTGAGGTTTGTACCGTATGTTTATCCACCACTAACATTACAATAATGGTATGACAGCAGGAATTTTGTTTGCGTAATTTCTCTGCACAAACCGCGGCAAAAGTTGCTACACGTTCGCGCAGCAAATCAAAATCAGCAATTTGTTTTGGGAAACTTCTGGTCGTAGCAATACTTTTCTTTTGGTCAACAATGGGCTCTAAATCCAATACTGATTTTCCTTCGAGTTCATATTTTAAACGCATCCCAATCACACCCATTTCTTTTTTGATCCAAGCTTCGTGTTGTGGTGCCGTAAAATCCAGAGCGGTCACAATATTTTTAGCTTTCATCTTTTTATTCATCCGGTAACCAATGCCCCAGACATCTTCAATCTTTATCCATTTCAAGGCTTTGATTCGTTTTTCTTCCGTATCAATAACGTAAACGCCTTGCGTTCTGTCTTGGAATTTCTTGGCAATTTTATTGGCTACTTTAGACAATGCTTTGGTTTCGGCAAAGCCAATGCAAACCGGAATCCCTACCCATTTTCGTATCCGGGTTTTCATTTGGATTCCATACTCATGATAATCGGAAATCGTCAAACCATCAAAATTCAGGAAGGCTTCATCAATGCTGTAAATTTCTAGATTTGGTGTAAACTGCCCTAAAATAGCCATCACCCGATTGCTCAAGTCTCCATACAGTGCATAATTGGATGAAAATAATGTTATATTTTTCTCTTTTACCAATTCCTTAATCTGAAATGCCGGCGCACCCATAAGAATCCCGGCCGCTTTTGCTTCATTGCTTCTGGAAATCACGCAACCGTCGTTATTTGATAATATTGCAACCGGCTTTCCGTTGAATTTCGGCTGAAAAACACGTTCGCAGGAAGCGTAAAAATTGTTACAATCAACTAAAGCATACATGTTGCAAAATTACTCAATATCAGTTGAAGCGAGTTCGTAACAACAGTTAATTTTAAGCACTGTTGATAAGTAGTTTTTGTAGTGAAAAGGATTTAAAAGTAGCTAATGCTCCTTTACTGGCATTCTTCTTTTATGAAAAACATCAACAGGTACAGTAATTTTATGAAAAAAAATCATAATAATTGCTTTTCAATAAAATTATTTTTTGTCCTTCACTCAAATTAAAGTACTGATTTTAAGTGTATTAAGTCTACAAAATCAGGCCGTACTTTAAAGACACAACCCCTTGATTAAAAATTTTGGCATGCTCCTTGAATATCCCTTATCAAATAACACAAAAAGCGAAAGCCGAAAAGCTCAAGAGTAGGCAAAATTCAAAAGAACTGTATCATGAAAAAAATTACCTTTTTAGTAGCTAGTATCTTCATATTGGGAGGTAGTATAGCGAATGCCACAGAAAAAATCGATTTTTCTGTAGAAAGAAGATCTCCAGTAGATTTTAGAGATGCCGACCCAATTGTGTTCACAGAAAGAGGAATTGAGTTTTTTATTTTCCCTGACGGACAATTAGATTTTAATACACGTCCTACAATTGGACGGGATATCTATTATAAGTCAAGCCGAAAAAATGGGGTAAACAAAACATTTGGTGTGCCAGGCAATGTGCGAAACGGGAATTATGGGGTAAAAGTAGCACACGATAATATGGGGAGAGTAAGACAAGTAGGAAATGTGTTTATCAACTATGATTCAAATGACCGCATCAAACGAGTGGGTTCCGTGTATATGACCTACAACCGATTTGCATTGGAACGCGTAGGAGGTTTAGAAATAATCTACAACCGTCATGGCCAGATTGTTGAAACTGTTGGCGCTGTAAAAGGTGGTAGAAGTTACCAATACGGTCAAAACAGAAATGATCGTGATTACGACAATGATTTTGGTGGCAACCAAAACTCAGAGGACGACGACTCTTACTATTACAGAACAAATGGCCCCAAAGCAAAAATTGAAAAAACGAAAGGAACCGGTCGCGTAGCCATCGTAATCAATAGAAGATAGTTTGTTAGTTATAAATGGTTTGTTTGAAAAATCCCGTTGGTATTCGTATCAACGGGATTTTTGTTTGAACAATTGAAAACACTACAAATTCCCCATAATTTGGTCCATAACCCAACTCGTATGCGTTGCTGTCAAACCTGTAGAAGGGTGTGTACTGTGGCCAAGAAGGTCCTCTCGCATTTGCTGTACATGATACAACTGAATATTTTCAGGATGGTCAATGAGTACTTCTGTTTGTCCTTGTGCGTTCGAAAGCACTACAGGATCGTTTTCAAATACAGAAAACGTTATTTTTCCTTTGCTTCCATAAATGACCACTTTATCTTCCCGTTCATAGCACCCAAAATTCCAGCTTCCGGTACCTGTAATTCCAGATTCATGCAACCAACAGGCAGTCGCGGCATCTTTAGCAGCGTACAATCCCTGTTGATTAATACTAAGCCCCGAAACTTCTTTTATATTTCCCAGTAAATGCGTGAATAAATCCAGGCCGTGACTTGCTAAATCATCAAAATAACCGCCTGCAGCAATCAACGCATCAGTTCGCCAATTGTATTCGCCTGATAAATCCGTAGAACTTGCAGGTTTACTCAAATGCCATCTTATGTGTCTGATGTCACCAATGCTATTGGTATCAAGCCACGCTTTTATTTGTTCAAAACGAGGTAATGTTCGGCGATAATAGGCTACAAACAACGGAATTTTTTTTGCTGCGAAAGCAGTACAAATCGAGAGACTGTCTTGATAATTTGGAGACAAAGGTTTTTCGATACAACATATTTTACCGGCTGCAGCCACCATGAGTCCATACAATTTATGCACATCCGGAGGCGTGGCAATATAAATCGCATCAATCTCAGGATCATTAATCAAATCATCGGCATTTGTGTAATATTTGCTGATTCCGTGTCTTTTAGCATAATCCGCAGCCTTAACCGCATCTCTTCGCATTACTGCTACCACTTGAAAACCATCCGTTTTCTGGTACGCAGGACCACTTTTCAGTTCGGTAACATCGCCACAGCCTAATATTCCCCAGCGGATTACTTTTGTAGGTTCACTCATAATGATAATTTTTCATTGCCTCAGACGATTGTGCGCTACTGCGACTGTTTTGCGTAATAGTTAACCAGAAAGAAATTATGCTTCTTGTAGATACAACGCTGGATGGAACTTAATTGCTTATCGTTTGAAATTCTCGTTTTACTCACAACCATCAATTCCACAACTGTCTCCATCGGTGGTATTCAATACCGTGACTTTCGAATCAAATTTGCCTTCCTCCCATACTTTTTCAAGTGTTTTCACAAAGGTTTCCACATGTTGCGCACCCGAAACTGCATATTTATTATCGAAAACAAAAAAAGGAACTCCTTGAACCCCGACAGATTGCGCCTCATTTATATCCTGCTGCACTTCATTTGCGTACGCATCAGAATTTAGCACTTCATCAATAGCTTCGCCATTCAGTCCTACTTCCAGTCCTAACGCTTTCAATGTATCCAAATCATTAATATTCTTACCATCCGTTAAATAGGCTTTGAACAGTAATTCTTCTAAGTCATTTGCCAAATCATATTTTTTAGCCAAATGCAACAAGCGATGTGCATGCAGCGAATTGGCCATAACCGCTTTTTCAAAATTGAAATCCAATCCTGCATTTTTAGCATTTTCAGTCATATTATTCAGCATCTCTTGTGCCCAATCTTTATCTTTTCTATATTTTTCGGCCAAATGCTCAACCATATCATCCTCTGGAGAAGCAACAAAGCCGGCGTCTAACTGAAAACTTTTCCATTCAATTTCAACTGCATCTTTATGCTCAAAATTCTGTAAAGCACCTTCTATTCTTCTTTTTCCAATATAACAAAACGGACACATGATATCCGACCAGATTTGTATTTTTAATGTATTTCCCATTTTCCTTTAATTAAATTCAAAAATTAATTTTATAATACAAAATTAATCAATTCAGTTTTGAGCTTTTGGGGTTTTAGTGTTTAATTATAGATACTGGAATAGTAAATATTTATTTGAATCAGAAAATCAGAAAAGTAATCCTTTATAATAGAACCAAAAAAACCATCAAAATTGCTCGTGATGGTTTTTTGTCAACTATAATCATTATACTAAAACTTCAACGTTAATCCCGCTAAGAAATTAATTCCTGCTTGTGGATAATAATACGGATAGATGTCATACATGTATCCGTTAGAAACGTATTTTTTATCTAAAAAATTGTTTACAAGACCTGTTACAATTATTTCTTTAAAAATTGATTTGGGTTTAAAGGTGTACGCCACATTCAAATCATTCACAAAATAATCCGCCAACTTTGCAGCCGGTAATTCAATGTTGTTCATGTATTGTTCCCCAACGAATTTTTGCAACAACGAAATATGAAGATTCTCCACTGGTGTGTAGACCAGAATATTTCCCGCAATTATTGCTGGTGAATATGCGATTTCAGTAGTTCCGTAATTTTGACCTTCAACAGCTAAATCAATATTTTTATTGGCACTCAAGGTAAAATTAGGACGAATAATCAATTGGTCTGTCAACGCTATTGTAGCATCTATTTCCAGTCCTAAACGGTAACTCTTTTCGCTGTTGGAGCGTATCGGAGCACCTACATCGTCTAAACTCCCTGTCAAAATCAATTGGTCTTTATAGGCCATATAATACACATTCGAGTTAAATTGTACTTTTTCCGCAACATATCTCCACCCCAATTCAAAGTCATTTAGTTTCTCTGGCTTTACGTTTCCGCCTTCATAATCACTCCTATTCGGTTCGCGATTGGCTCTGGCATAAGACAAATACACGGAATTTCCGGAATTGATCGTATAGGTCAATCCCGTTTTAGGGTTAAAGAAATTAAACGTATCATCCACAAGTGTTGGTTGAACACCATTAGCCTTGTAATTCACTGAACGATATTGCAAATCTCCAAATAAACTTAGCTGTTCTGTGATTTGGTAATTGGCTTTCGCAAAAATATTCCCGTCCGTTTTATTGGCATAATCATCGTAATAGCGATCTCCTAACTCACTCTGTGAAGCATTTCGTGCCCAGATCACTTTTCCAAAATGGTCGCCTTCATACTTATTCCATCCACCACCAAAAATTACATCCAGTTTTTCCTCTTTATAATTAGCAGAAAAAGTAGTACCGTAAAAATCATTATCCAACCATTTTTGACGCACTAAATCCGTTCTATTTATTGTTGTTCCTCCAATAGTAATTGGCGTCAAGTTATAGCTGGAAAATTTAGCATCTTCTTTATAATTTTCATAGAATCCTTTTCCTTTGGTGTAATGCAAAGCAAAATTAGTACTCCAGTTTTCAGATATTTTTTCGTTCCAATGCAATTGAGAGTGATCTTGCTGGTAATTATCCGTTTCATTATCATAAAAACGAGCATTTCCTTGCTCGTCCGTAAAAGCACCTGATGAATTAAACGTTCGGTCATTCTGCAGCGTTTCTGCATCTATTCCGTTCCAAGACTGGTACGTTTTTTCGGTACCTCCAAAAGCCAATGCTTTTATCAAAGTCGTTTTGCCGACATACGTTCCCTGTAGAAAATAGGATTTCAAATCAGAAGCGCCACGATCTACAAACCCGTCAGACTTGATGGCTGATAACCTTCCTGCGATTTCAAAATGGTCGTTCATCAAACCCGTACTGAATTTTACGGTGTGTTTTCTGGTATTGAAACTACCCACAGAGTTCGATATTTCACCAGAGCTTTCTTTGGCAAAATTGTCCGTCAACATGTTTAAGCTCGCCCCAAAAGCACCCGCTCCATTCGTAGACGTTCCTACGCCACGTTGCAATTGCAAACTTTCTAATGATGAAGCAAAATCTGGCATATTTACCCAAAAGGTTCCCTGACTTTCAGAATCATTGTAAGGAATTCCGTTGATAGTGACATTCACTCTTGTTGCATCGCTACCACGTACGCGAATTCCGGCATACCCTACTCCATTTCCCGCATCAGAAGTCGTCACAACTGACGGCAAATAATTCATTAAAATAGGAATATCCTGTCCTAAGTTTCGGAATTTGATTTCCTTTTTGTCCAAATTACTGAAACTTACCGGCGTTTTAGTAGTGACCCGCACCGCCGAAACCAAGACTTCATCAAGTTGGTTTACTTTCGTAGTGTCTTTAACTTGAGAAAAAGAGATAAATGATGTAAAGAGAAAGACAGAAGACATAAAATATGTCAGATTCTTGGACTTTGAAACTTTAAGACTTTGAGACTTTGAGACTAAAATAGTATTCATCCGTAAATAAGATTACGAATAAAAGGGGGAATTATTCCTTTTGTTAAATTAATAAATGATTGTTTCCTATGACAAATAGATAGTGTGCACGCTATTTTCTTTGTCATTTTTTCCCTTAGCGACATTACTCGCCCAGGTTCGTTGGGTATGATCTCAGCTCGTTATTTAGAGCACCCCTTTGAGACAGCGCAAAAGTAGTTTTTTTTGTTCGAAATTTAGAATTTTAGAAAATAAAAAATAAAATCTTATTCTAAATTTGGTTTTCTCCTGTTTTTCTTGACTTCAGAAATAGTCTTTTTATCCTTTATTCTTTTTCTAATGACTGATTTAGGGATTCTGGTGGGTTTTCTTTCTTTTGGAACAAGCAATGCATTTTTTATTAATTCCAAAAATCGTTTGATTACGAGTTCTTTGTTTCTAAATTGACTTCGGTCTTCCTCACAATTTAAAATTAAAACAGCATCAGTGGTAAGTCTGGACGATAATTTAGTTGCAATCAAAAGTTTTTCTTCGTCCGTTAAAGCCAGAGAATGGTGCAGATCAAAAGTCAACACCACTTTAGAGGATACTTTATTTACGTTCTGACCGCCGGCTCCACTGCTGCGGACTGCTTTAAAACTTAATTCGGATACGATTTTTTCTATTTCCATTGATGCATAAATTTTAGAACTGATGTGCCGGCTTCAACAAATCATTCACCGTTTTGACCGGATTAAAAGTAATCAAAGGCACCTCAACAAACACAGTCAGCCATTTAGCCATTGCGCCGTTCCATAAACCAGGCAATTCATACCCTTTGATGTTTTTGCCCGCTACATTTTTTTCCACAATAAAACCACTACTATAATCCACAAACTGAGTGAGATCAAATTTCTCTTTTTTATAATTTTTTAGGCTACAGACTAAATCAACCGGATTAAAATGGGTAGCAGCATCCAGAATTGCCTTTTGATTGTCGTTTGCCAAATCGACTTGGAAACCTTCTACGATTTGCAATGAAATTCCTCCTTGATGATCCCGGACCCAAAACGGCCCTCCTCCGGGTTCACCCTCGTTTTTTACCATTCCGCATACGCGAATCGGCCTGTTTAAAATCGCTTTTATTTCCTTGACTTTATTGTCCAGACTGTCCGTATGAGAACCGTCCTTCATTGTAGTATTCAATTTTTCCTTCAAAAAAAGAATAATTTCATCTACAAACGCGGACTCAATTGCCACAGTATCCAAGGCGTTTAAATACCTGAAAACCTGCTGCTGTATTGCCAGCAAAATACCCGCCAACACTTTTTTGTACAAAGAAATTTTCTCTAAATTGTTTTGAATTACATTGTCAATGTTTTTGATAAATACTATATCAGCCTCTAAATCATTCAAATTGGCAATCAAAGCACCGTGTCCTCCGGGCCTGAAAACTAATTGTCCCTTTTCATCTCGGAACGGCTTGTTTTTCATAGTAACCGCAAGTGTGTCAGTCCGCTTGCTTTGATAGGAAAAACTAACCTGTATTGTTACACCCGATTGCTTTTCAATTTTAGATTTAATTGCATCAATGCGGCTTTCAAACTTTTTTTGATGGGATTCTGACACTGTAAAATGCAAATAAGAACAGTTATTAGTGCTCGTATAATGCGTACATTCCTGTAAATGCTCTTCCACAGGAGTTGCAATATGGGTTTTGTATTTATGAAAAGGAAGAGTCCCTTTTGGTTGATTTGCAAAGTCAAAATAATCAGATGATAAAATGAATTTTATAAAATAATAATTTTTCAAACTTGGATCTAAAGTATCAAAAGCGGCATACTCGGCTCTGAGTCGTTTATCGATTGCTTCAAAAAAGGGAAGTTTTTCCATTCCCACGATAAAAACAGCAAGTTTATTTGCTTTTTTTCGGTTGATATAGGAATTAATTGATTCATTTTCAACATCAAATTCATTTATAAATTCCGCCAAAAACTTAAACATTCTGCTGGCTGCTCCGGAAGCAGGCACAAATTTCTGTAATTTTAAATTTGATTTATGGGTATCAAAAAAAAGGGATTTTTCTTGAAAATCTTTTTCAGATAGCTTTAAAATACCATTAGACACTGTTGCCGGACGAACCAAATCTGCTTTGGGGATACCGTTTTTAAAAAAATTCAATTGCTTTTGAATGTCTTTCATTGAGATTCCATACTCCTGAATATACAGAAAATCATCCGAGGAAAACCCGAGTTCCCTTGCTAAAGTTAAGTCATCAACACTTGCAATTGCCTTTTTGAGACGCAAATCCTGGTCTCCGGAAAGGGTTATAAATGGTTTATTATTATCGATTAAAGATTGTTTAAACACGGCAAAAACAGATTCTCTTCCTTCTGCTTTGTCTCGCAAATCATCTTTTTCCCAGGGTACATCAATATCTGTCAGAAAAAACAAATCGTATTCATGTGCGCGAGCTGCTTCATGCAACAAAGGATCACAGTAGTTGTAATACACCTCCGAAAAAACTTTGGTCACCATTAAATTCGTATCACAAAAAAGATATTTATTGGCAATCAGCGTTCGTTCATTTTCTAATTTAGCTTGACCGTAAGCAATGGGCAGCATATCATCAACGGTACATATTTGCTGACTTGAATCCCACTTTTCTTGCAGGTAATCACGTGCAAACTCCGGAACCCATTCCGTTTTATAATAGTCCGCAAGCTGTCTGGCCAAGGTAGTTTTGCCAGTGCTTTCAGGACCAAATAAAGCTATTTTAATTATTTTTGTAACTCCGTTTGAGAGCTGTCTGAGATTTTCTTCCATTCTAAATAGCCAAAAATGGCAACTATTGTAAATACTATGTATTGAAAACTGGTAAAGGTATAGCCTTTGGCAAAATACAACGGAATGGAAATTACATCTCCAATAATCCAAAACACCCAATTCTCGACTTTCCTTTTGGCCATGAGCCACATTCCCACAAAGAAAATCCCTGTAATAAATGTATCTACATAGGCATACCAAGTGGTAAATTTACCAAAATAGTGGTATACTGAAACCACAAAAGCGACCGTAAATATAAAAAGAATTATCGCAATTCGTTTTTCAGAACTTGAAATTTTTGAAATTGGGAATTCTTCCGTATCGTCTTTTTTGCGGGTCCAATGGTACCAGCCATAAATACTCATTACAAAATAATAGCCATTAATCATCATGTCACCCCACAAGGTCCATTTCCAGAGCAAATACACAAATATGGACGTACTCACTAATCCGGTTGGAAAAACCAGAATATTGTCTTTTTTGGCGTACCAAACACTCCATAGTCCAAAAATGACAGCTATAATTTCCAAGATAATATCTAATGTTGAATACTCGCTGTACTGCGAAAAAAAATAGTCTATCATTAATTAAGGTTAAAAAAATTAATATCCTTTTCAAAAGCGGTTCCTATAATTACTAGATCGGCTCCGGCAGCATACGCGTTTTGAATTCCCTGCAAATCTACAATACCACCACCAACAAGTAACGGAATTTCAATATTTTGCGTAACTAATGCAATCATTTCTAACGGAACAGCTTGTTTAGCGCCACTTCCCGCTTCGAGATAAATCAGTTTATTACCTAACATTTCTCCCGCTAGTGCCGTAGCCAATGCTAAATCCAGATTATTTCTATCTAAAGGCTTTGTTTTACTAATGCGTTCTACTGCGGTTTCAGTGCCGCTTTCAATCAAAATATAACCGGTAGAAATGATCTCGAGTTGGGTTTGTTTTAAAATGGGTGCCACTTTTACTTGGTGTTCGATTAAAAAATCAGGATTGCGACCAGAAATTAAAGACAAAAATAAAATTGCATCGGCTTTATCTGAAATCTGAGATGGGTTTCCAGGAAATAAAACGATAGGCAATGTGCTGCTTTTTTTTATTTCTATAATTAATTCGTCTAAAATGTTGTTTTCAACCTGGCTTCCGCCAATGAAAATATGTGTTGCGGGTGATTGATTGATTTTTGAAATTAAACTAGGTAAATTTTCCAAAACTATTTTATCAGGATCCAGAAGAATCGCCAGGAGCTTTTGACATTCGACTTTAGATTGGATGATTTCGTTATAAATGTTTGTCATTTTTGGTACGCAGATAACGCGGATTTTGTGGATTTAAACGGATTTCTGATACTTTATATTGTTGCTTATTAATTGTCTTTTCATTGCTTAACCAGTACGGGCAAAGCAATGACAAACTGCGCGATGAAATACTGTGTACTATTTTTCGAAAGCATAGACTAACGTAAAATCTTGTATTTCTTCAAAATGAATATTGAAATCCTTCAATACATTATTAAAATGAAGTTTAGCTTTATTTTGTTTAGTATTTAATTCAAATGAATGAACGTTTATATGGTCTTTGAAACTGATTCCTTTTTCGTTTCTAATTTTGAAAATAGCCTCTTTGGCACCCCAAATAACCGTTAATTTTCGGATATATTCTTCACTGTCCATATCCAAGAATTGAAACTCGCTATCACAAAATTTATGTGCTATTTTGATGATTTTATTTCGTTGCAATTCAATGTCGATTCCCACGGTTTCAGTACTGATTATAATGGCCGAAAACTCATGAGAATGTGTGATGGAAATGTGCTTTCCATCGTGTAAATGGGGCTTTCCGAAGGTGTCATAATACAAATCAAAATCAGTATATCCGGCTTGTTGCAATGCCTTACGAACGCTCAGGAAGGCGCGTTGGTGCATTTCGGATTTCATTCCGTCCAGTCGATTTTGATTGTTTACATTAAGAACAATCTGCTGGTTTAATTCGGAGAAAGGTTCCGTTATTTTCCAAATTAAAATTTGGGTGGCGGCATTAGGACGTATGATTTTATAAAGTGGCATCGTGTTGTGATCTTGATTTTTAGCCCCGGTAGCAGTGATATCCTTTTTTCACGCTTTTTTGCGTGTAAAAAGATATAGCGAATAACGGGAAATAGCTCCAGAAACTGAAACAAGTTCAGCTTAAAGAAATTATTTAGTTAATGTTCAAAAGATTAGCGAATTAAACAATTCATAAATCTTCTGGAAAACCGTAAAATTCTAAAGTTATTGCGTAAATTTGCAAAAAATTTTCACCCGAGCCTGAAAGGCGAACGGACGAAGTAATTACAAATATACTATAAATGAGTACTACAACTATGCCTTTTGTGGCTTTCAAAGTAAAAGACATTTCCCTGGCGGCTTGGGGAAGAAAAGAAATTGAATTAGCAGAAGCTGAAATGCCAGGTTTAATGGCGCTTCGTGCGGAATACAAAAACGAACAACCACTTGCTGGTGCTCGTATTGCGGGATGTTTGCACATGACAATCCAGACTGCAGTTTTGATTGAAACGTTGATCGCTCTTGGTGCTGAGGTGACTTGGAGTTCTTGTAACATTTTCTCTACACAAGATCAGGCTGCTGCAGCGATTGCTGCTGCTGGAATTCAGGTATATGCTTGGAAAGGGTTGAACGAACCTGATTTTGACTGGTGTATTGAGCAAACATTATTTTTTGGTGAAGACAGAAAACCATTGAACATGATTCTTGATGACGGTGGGGATTTGACCAATATGGTTATAGACCGTTACCCAGAATTAGTTGCAGGAATCAAAGGATTATCTGAAGAAACTACCACTGGAGTACACAGATTATACGAAAGAGTAAAAGCAGGAACATTGCCAATGCCGGCAATCAACGTGAATGACTCGGTTACTAAATCGAAATTTGACAACAAATACGGTTGTAAAGAATCAGCAGTTGATGCAGTTCGTCGTGCAACTGACTTGATGCTTGCTGCAAAAAGAGTAATCGTTTGTGGATACGGTGACGTAGGTAAAGGGACAGCAGCTTCTTTTAGAGGTGCTGGTTCTATTGTTACGGTTACTGAAATTGACCCAATTTGTGCGCTTCAAGCAGCGATGGACGGTTTTGAAGTAAAAAAATTAGATACAGTTATTGCAACTGCTGATATTATCATTACCACTACTGGAAATAAAGATATTGTTTTGGGTTCTCATTTTGAGAAAATGAAAGACAAAACTATCGTTTGTAATATTGGACATTTTGACAACGAAATTGATATGGCTTGGTTGAACACTAACCACGGTGCATCAAAAATCGAAATCAAACCTCAAGTTGATAAATACACTATTGCTGGAAATGATATTATTGTATTGGCTGAAGGCCGTTTGGTAAACCTTGGTTGTGCTACAGGTCACCCAAGTTTTGTAATGAGTAACTCCTTTACTAACCAAACACTGGCTCAAATCGAATTATGGAAAAACAGTGCGGCATACAACAATGATGTGTACATGTTACCAAAACATCTTGATGAGAAAGTAGCCATGTTACACTTAGCTAAATTGGGTGTTGAATTAGAGACGTTACGTACTGATCAAGCGGATTACATTGGCGTTCCAGTTGAAGGCCCGTTCAAACCAGAATATTACAGATACTAGTCGAGTCATTGCGAGGAAACGAAGCAATTCTCACTATTATAATACAAACCCTTGCAGTCCCGAAGTTTCAGGAGCAAGGGTTTTTTGTTTTTGGTCGTGACCCTTCGCAAAAACTACGGGTCGGATACTTATACGTGCCCTGCTAATGAAACCCCAACGACCAATGGAAATTGGTACGCCAAAAAGAACGGCACGTCAATAAGCCAGATGAAGCATTATAAATCTAGTGCTTGTCTGAGTTGTGAACTTTTAAAAAATGCACCAAAAATGCCAAAGGCAGTCTCATTGAACGCTTCCAATATGCCGATTTTATTTATCAAAATAAAGTCAGAATCCAAAATAATTATAAAATATACCGCAGACGACAAGCCATCGTCAAACATCCGGCAGCCTGTCCCGCTCTTTGCAAGAGAGTAATAAAGCGGCAATGGGATTTTTATTATATCATGGCAACGAAAACCATAAAACGCGCCGCAGCTGATGTTGGATTGATTTTTACAGCCTACAACCTGCGCCGAATCTTCAACCTGATTGATCACAATCTACTCAACAGTATCTAAGAATACTGGCGTTGTATTTTGTGATGTTAAGAGCAATTTTAACCCTTTATACGGACTGTTTTATTTTAACAATCATCAGCGACTTTTGCCAGAACGAATTTTAATTGTAGTTTAAATAACATATATTTACTTAATGATTAACAAAATACAGTTCGTTTAAAGGTTTTTAGACAAACTGACGTTAGCGGGAATCGCACCCACTATAACCGTAAAATCAAACAAAAGAAAACATGAAAAAAACATTGCTTTTAATCGCTCTTTTAACGGTTTTTAATAATACTTATTCACAAGAAGACAAAGTCGATCTTGCAATAAAAGAACTTATTCAAAAAAATAAAATTGTCGGTTTACAATTATCGGTTATTAAAGAAAATGTTATTGTAAAAACAAGTCATTATGGATTCGCCAATATTCAAGATTCAATTGCTGTAAATAGTCAAACCGTTTTTAGCATTAATTCTATTACCAAAGCATTCACAGGAGTTGCAATCATGCAATTAGTAGAAAACGGAAAATTAAATCTAGAAGAACCTATTTCAAATTATTTAGATAAATTACCCCAAACTTGGCAAAAAATTACCGTAGAACAGCTTGCAACCCATAAATCGGGACTTCCTGATGTTTGGGATTCACAAGGCAATATGCTTTCCGAGGATGGTAATATTTTGTTCGAAAACGTCAAAAAGCTACCCCTTGCTTTTGAACCTGGAAAACATGTGAGAGAAGGCTTGGCAAATTACATGCTTCTAGGAATGCTTATAGAAAAAATTAGTGGACAGTCGTTTGAAAAATTTATTATGGAAAACCAATTCAAAAAAGCAGGAATGAAAAACGCCATGAAGGCAGGAATTGGGGATTTTTATAACATTATTAATAACTCATCAAGACCATATACTTATTTTAGAAATAATGTTCTAACTAATGTTTATCAACCAATGCCTTCAAATTTATTGCCTGCAGGTGGGATATATGCAACAGCAACCGAAATGGCACAATGGGTAATTGCATTACAAACTAATCAATTAATTAATGCTGAAAATCTTAAAATTCTTTTAAAACCTATTGAATTAGAAAACGGAAAACCATATGAAGAGAATGGTTTGCTCGACAGAACTTCAATTGGTTTTTCATTAAGTTCAAGAGCTGAAAATCCAATAATTGCTTCAATGGGTGGTGCAAGAAATGCATTATTTATTTATCCTAATAAAAATGTTTCAATAGTAATTTTGACAAATTTAATGGGTTCTCATCCTCAAGCTTTTATAGAAGAAATTGCTAAATTATACATTAACTAAAAATAACAACTGCCGCTAACAGCTAGGGCTTACAAGTGCTACTCAAAAAATCGTAATGCCGGATTTTGACAAAACGTTAAGGCAAAATATGCAACGAAAACCGCCTGATAAATTCTGATGCATTTTTGACCCAAAAAAACCAACCTGTTTTAGTTTTAAATTGAGAGCTAATCCGATAAAATAATAAAGAAACCTCTCGATTTATAAATAAATCAATTTGGCAAGCCTTATAAAAATATAAGTTTATGGTATCTTTGAATAACATAAATTCTAAGAGACATACAGCTGCTAATTAATTTGTATATCACAACAAAAGATAAAACCCTTTAATTATAAAACCATGAATACTTATTCTATTATCGCTCAGCTTGTAATCGCAGTGTCCGTAGGTTACGTATGGATTTTTAGGTTTGATAACATTGTTAACGAATTTAAACAATACGGCATATCGGATTTGACAAGAAATGTTGTTGGAGCCACAAAAATAGCCTTATCAACCTTGTTAATAACAGGAATTTGGTATCCTGAATTAGTATTTATACCGGCACTTATAATGGCCTTTCTAATGATAAGCGCACAATTTTTTCATTTTAAAGCAAAAAACCCATGGTCTAAACACCTTCCTTCTTTATTCCTTTTGGCATTATCTCTTTTTGTTGCATTATGCGCTTCCAAATAATCAAAACATGAATCTATTGCATTTACTTATTTTATTTTCGGCAACCTCCTTTCTTATCTATGGAATGGCGTATTTTGCCTCGTCGAATATGAAAAATGAATTTAAACGCTTTGGACTTGAAAAATTTGGACCATTAATTGCTGTTTTAGAATTGGCAGGGGCTATCGGTTTATTTATTGGCCTTCAAAATCATACTGTTTTAGTTCTTGCTTCCGGAGGCCTAGCTTTGCTTATGCTTCTTGGTACAGGGGTAAGAATAAAGATGAAAGATTCTTTATTGGTTTCTACTCCTGCTTTTTTTTACTTTGTGTTGAATCTCTATATTTTATGCAGAACCTTAGAATAAATCAACACTAAGCTGTTTTTAATATTTACCACCAAACAGTTCACTATTTGTTCTAATTTAAAATTAAAACAAAATACCCATTCCAATAATAATTGAAATGGGTACTAAGTAATAACCATGGTATAATGTCGTATTTTAAAATCAAGATAAAATTACATAACAATCTGATTTAAAGCTGTTTTACTTAAAGTTAATTCATTTGACTTTACGACTTTTAAACTTTCGACTTATTTATAATAATTGAGAAAATCAATAATGCTTCAGCATAACGCTTTTATCACATTTTGAAATTATTCAATAATAATTTTTTTACTGGTTTTATTATTCTCATCATCAATTAGCTGCATGATATACGTTCCAGACGAAAGAGAAGAAACATCTATTGTATTACTAGAAGACTTTAGTACTGTACTTAAAATCTGTCTTCCTAACAAATCAAATACTGCAACATCTAAGTGCTGTGTTTTTTCAAATTGAACCGTAATGCTATTTTTTGCAGGATTTGGATAGACCTGAATTAGGGAAGTGTCAAAAATTTTAGCGCTAAGACTTAAGCTTTCTACTCCACAATATGCTATTGCCCATGATGTCAGTATACCATCATCCCCTAATCCTGTATCCGTTATATTAAGTCTCCATTCGCCTTTAGCACTTTCTCCATTAAAAGCAGAAAGCGGTTGCGCCGGCTTTAAAACACCAGAGATTGCTGGACTTGTTAAAGAACAGTTTATTACAGCCAACCCTTGATCATCAAAAGTAGCATTCAAATCTGGATTAGAATCACACTTACTAGCTATCAGTGAAACATTGGTCCCTGATGGACTTGTCAGTACCGCAACTATATCTCCTATATAACTATGGGTAATTTTCATCGAAACATTAATATCAGAAATTGGGATATCAGTTGCTATATTTATTGTGCTTGTTGTCGTTAAGGTTGATACTATTACAGAAGGATTAGTGTTAGTCCTACTAAAACACTTGTTTGAACCAGTTGTAAAGCTACTTGGCCTACTAAAAACACCGTTTGCACATTCGTTTTTAGGCCTAACTCTCCAATAATATAACGTATTTTCGCTTAACCCTTTATTTTGATTATATCCATTTTTTGAGACAGTTGCGGTTTCTACTATAGATTGAAAATTTGAATCAGAAGCAACTTCCACATCAAAAAACTCAGCACTGTTATTCCCATCTTTAGACCAGATATAGGATGGATAAGTTGATTGTTTCACACTTGTATTAGCTGGACTACTCAGCACAGGCTCCGAAAAAACACCTCCCTTTAGCGTTAATACAACAACTTGAGTTTTGGTTTCTGACGGAGAAGTACCCGCGAAAGTGATAGAATAATCCTTAGGGTTTGAATTAGAAAATCCGCTAACGGTCATTAGTATTGTTTCTTTTGAGGTACTTGCTGTTGTTGGTGTAAAGCTAGCTGTGGAACCAGATGGTAAACCTGTCGCAGCAAATCTCACTACCCCCGTAAAACCCGCAGAAGGAATATAATCAAAACTAAAAGTTGATTTATTATCATTTGCACATTGGATTTTTGAGACTTCAAGCGCTGTCAAAAAGAATGTTGGAGTTGTAACTTGCTTAATTATTATAGTTGCGTCATTTACATCTAAGAAAACATTGTCAGCCGCTTTTATCATTAAACGCCCTGATTCCGTCAAAGAAGAGGGTACAATGATGCTTTTAGAACCACTATTTAAAGCCTTATCCGCTAATATAACAGTATCGGTAAAATCTCCTAAAGCCGAAAATAAAACATTTACAAACAAACAGTTTACCGGAAGTAAATTGGTATTCGCAACATCCCAAGTTATCAGTTGAGTTTCACCTTGTATCCAAGTCGTGTTTGAGTTTTGACTTGAAACTTTAAAGGGTCCTGCCGTTTGGATTGTATTTAACGTCATCAAATCAGCTGCCGTTTGCCCTCCGTAAACAACATTATCCCTAACCGTAAAAGCAAACTCAAAACTCCGTTGAACCTGGGGGATTACCTCCCAAGTAGGCATCAGATTATTACTTAAAATATCTGTTAATTGCGGGAAATACCTATTAGGTTTTGTAGTTCCTCTTCGGGTTCTAAACATAGGACCTTGAATAGCCGTTGGGAGAGGCTGAATAGGACTTTGCATCTCTTCATTGTCGTTTTGTTCCCACGTATAAGTAAGAAGATCTCCTGAGTCAGGATCAGAACCTGTTCCTGACAACTGAAATGCGGTACCTACAGGAATGCTGTAATTTGCTCCTGCATTGGCTTTTGGCGGTAAATTGCTAACCTTGATCTCATCAAAACAGGCAGAACTCACTCCCCCTTGAATATTAGCACTTATGTCTCGTATGTTTACATAATTAAAATAATCATCCGAATTTTCCTGTACATTTTGCCCCGTACAAATTCCGGCATACCCCATTATTGACGATCCGCTTCCGGGTTCCACTTCGGTATTATTCCCGCTTTTCAAACAGGTAGTTGTTCCATTATGGGTATGATACCCTCCCATTTGATGCCCAATTTCATGAGCGACATAATCAACATCAAAAGAGTCTCCAGTAGGATTTGATCTACCAGTCATACCGCTTCCTTTATTTCCGGAATTACAAACACAACCAATACAACCTGCATTACCGCCGCCAGCTGTATTAAAATTATGGCCTATGTCGTAGTTTGCATCTCCAATATTAGCATCTATGGTCAATTGAGTTTGGTCATTATATTCTGTACCCCAAGGGTCAGTAGTTCCATCATAATACATAATGTCAAAATTCTTAGGTACAAACTGATAGGTGATACCTAATTCTTTCTCATAAATACCATTTACTCGTGTCATTGTGACAACCATTTGTGCCATGATATTTGATTTTTTTTCAAAATCAGTCGTGGCATTACCAATAAACAAGGCACCATACTCTCCTGTACACGACATTGCTAATTCATACAACCGAATTTTACTGTCATCAGTAGCACCTATCGTTTTATTTATTTGCCTATTTCCAGTTTTTTTAGAAAGTGAATTATCTGTCTCGCAAGTAAAAACATCAGATGAATTATTGACTAGATCATCTCTCTTGTAAGCAATATATACTGACTTATCACTTGTATAGGGATCTATAAAATAAGTTGATTTTCCAGCTTCAAAAACCTGAGCATGAAATCCGGCTTGCGATAAACTAAACCGAATATATTTACCAGGATGTACTAATGAACTACCAACATAACTTTTAATATTTGGTAATTTTACAGCCAAATCCGGATGCAAAATTTGGGCGTCTAAAACTTGATAATTTTCAATAGAACCGTCTTCATTAGGCACATTGATTATATTTTGAGAAGTCCCAAAAAACACACCTCTTTTAGGAGTATTCTGTAGTTTATTTTTAACAGAGGCTATACCAACGGTATAAAGTTTGAATTTTGTAGGCATTTTTTCTTTATCAAAACTAATATTATTAATTTTGAGCCGACTGTTTTCGGATAAAGCGGTCCAATCACTTTTATTCTGCCCCCATGATATGCTTAAGGAAAAACAAAACAGTAGGGGTAAAAGAAAATTATTTTTAGTATTCATTATCTTTAAATTTAGGTAAAAAATAAATCCCCCATTGCATTTCTACGATGGGGGATTTTGAATCAATTATTTATTGCATCAGAAACTTAAATGTATCTGATTTATTACCATTTATAACAAGAAAATACATTCCGCTGGATAATTTACTAACAGGTATTTTAGCTTCATTACTACTTTCTAATTGCAAAGCGCTTATTAAACCTCCATTTAGGGTATAAATGTCAACTCGATCAATTGGCGTTCTTGCACTGGAAATTGTAATTACTTTATCAGCCGATAAAACAGTTGGGTATATTTTAAATTCTTCCCCATTAATTTTTTGCGTAGATAAAGTCGCTTGTGTTACCAAAGCAAAAGTTCCAGATCCGGTATGATTTCCTTTATAAGTACGATATTGCTCCGCAGAATATGCAGCACCTAACCCTCCGTTTATTTGAAAATTCTTAGGGTAATTTTTAGCATCATTGATAGAGTTGCTATTTACTTTTATAACTCTTAACCCGCTAGGGTCTGAAAATTCACTTGTTTCAGCATCTGTAAAGAATAGTGTTAAGTCATAGGAAGCTGTTGGTGCATTCAATCCATCTGCTTCTACTTTGATAACTTTCCCTGAATGAGATCCTGCTATATTAGTAAAGTTAGATTTACTACCTGATTCACTAATAGTTAGCGTAACACAACCCAGATCCTTAGTCGCATTTTCTATCATCCCAATGACATCTCCATCCTGATCGCTCAAAAAGTATACTTGGTTACCAATTTTTACGGTTTCACTATCAAATTGCATCAAATCAGATTCTACTGAAGCTGGTGTTCCGCTTACTACTACGTTGTCTAAAGTAAAACTAAAAGCAGTACCTAGTAAAGCATCATTATACCATCTCCAAGCTAAATGAAATTGTGTATTATTTAATGCCGGTGTCGCTTTATTATACTTACCTGAAGACATAACAGCTCCTGATGCTGTACCTGCAAAAAAGGCTAAAGAATTATAATTAGCGCCATCTAAAGAGTATACAAATTCACCATAATCAAACAACGCAGTATTATCTACTTGGTCCGTTTCTCCTCCTGCTTCCCAGTCAAAAGCTACAGTAACATCGCTCATCCCTTTTGTATCAATCAATTTGCTTATGAGAAGTAGATTTCCGTTTTGGGTTGAATCATAAGTGGCGCCTTGAGATGCAGTGCCATTTGAAACGTATGCTTTTCCTAAAGTATTTGGCCCATTAAAAAGCCAAACATTGGGATCCAATCCTATTACACTTTTAGTTTCCCAACCAGATGGAATATTTGAAGTAGTAAAAGTTTCTTTAAAAATCTCTACCGTACCTATACCAATAGCTGGTACATAATCATTATCAACAATTGTGATGTTTTGAATTCTAGATTGCGCTACAGGAGTATTTACATTAAACTTGATTATAATATTTTCTACACCTTCAACTATACCATCATTAAAAATGTTGAGTAAAATTGTTTTAGTCCCATCTTTATCAAAAGACAAACTAGTTGCTGATGTAGTAAAGTCTTTATTAATAGTTGCTGTAGAACCTGAGAAGTCTAAATTAATGGTTTGAGGAGAAGTGATGTTTACCCCAGTAACCTTAACCTCTATTGTATTAAAAACAGCACACCCTTGTGTTGCTGTCTGCTCGTTGACTACAGAAACATTAGCCGATTCAAAGAAAAGTTGGTTTGGATCAGGCGCAATAAATTCATTCCCTACATTAACCGCATACCAGGCATTCGTTACTTGTTTCACTTCATTAGAAAACGTTCCATATTCTTGTCCTGCAACAAGTATACTTGCATCTCTCATCTCTTGAAAAGTAGCGTTTGGAGTAAGTAGCACTTCGGCCTTAAAAGTAATCTGTTCAGCAATAAGAAAACCTAAACCTTTGACACTGTAGACCTTCAAAGCATCATTTATTTGATCATCTGCAGCCGCTTTAGCTTTCCCACGAGTAAAACTCTTTCCAGAACCTTCTACTAATAAATAATACCATTTATTTAAAACTCCACTATTACTATGGACTCCGCATTGGTCATTCGCTAAGCTAGGTTGTACACATTGTGGGTCAGACCAAAATTTACCTCCATAACTGTCGGGATCTGTATTTGCTTTTGGATCATCCATCCAACGCAAAGCAGTAGATCCAGCTGCGCCCGGAGCTAACCCACCATCACGTTCATCAATTTGTTCTCCAATTCCCCACGGGTCATAAGGCAACGAACTATCAATTGTAGTCAATACATAGTTTTCTACAGATGCTGCCCAGATATCCGAAAAACCTTCATTCATAGCACCGGATTCTCTGGCGTAAACTAAATCAGATGTATTAGAGCAGACACCATGTCCTATTTCATGTCCACAAACATCCATGGATGTTAAAGGTCCAAAAGAACCATTAGGCTTTGTACCGCCTTGATAACTTCCATCTCCGTAGGTCATTGCAGTACCATTCCAGAAAGCATTGTCATACGCATCACCATAATGTACATAATTAATAACTTTGGTACCACGATTATCATAACTACTTCGATTATGAATAGCTCCCCAATATTTAATTACTATTTCAGCTCCCCAATGCGCATCTAAAGCAATATCATCATTTTTTGTTTCATTGTCAACAGGGTATTTTAGAGTAGTGAAACGACTTCTCCAGTGTTCATCTGCGGTCCAGTTGTTGTCTCCAATTTCAACTTTTAATTGTCCTGATGGAGCATCACCATCATAAATAGAATACGATGGAATATTAGGCACACCAATAGGCGCTCCACCTACTCCATTATAAGAACGCGTTTCGTTTTCTATAACAACCGGCAATCCATTCACAAGGACCGGAATAGTCCCGAATAATGAATAGCGATTATTGACTGCATCTAATGTAGTCTGAAATTTTCTGTTTCCAGCATATCTTGTCGCTCCGTTCCCTTCAACTGAG
This sequence comes from Flavobacterium sp. GSP27, assembly GCF_003970395.1. NCBI lineage: Bacteria > Pseudomonadati > Bacteroidota > Flavobacteriia > Flavobacteriales > Flavobacteriaceae > Flavobacterium > Flavobacterium sp. GSP27. The sequence goes on from NZ_RYDP01000004.1 coordinate 108,322, forward strand.
GCTAAAATTGCTGCTGAATTAGTGGTGTTTATTTTATTCTTTTCGATGTTTTTATTAATTTCATCTGCATGTTTAATAATTGCATCCGTTAATAAAATCTGGCCATTGGCAGCATCAACAAAAACATTGTTTCTTGATAATGGTTTTGATGCGTATATATTGAATTTGTATGCAAGCGTTAAGTCAACCTCTTTTGTCTTATAATTATCAACATATACTAATTCGCCTTTAGGCAAATATTCATTATATGATTTTTGTAATTGTTGTATCTCTTTCTGATTCACCGTAACTTTTAAACTTTTTGAAATATCTTCCCAAACATAATTCTCAGCACCAACATGTTGCTTTGCCTTTTCTAATGCTTGGTCTTGGGACAATGACTTTGTCTTAGAAACATTAGCACCCATAACATAATGCTCTAGTGTAATTGCAGTTACTTTATCTTTTTTAAGAACAATATTATATCGCGCATGCTCCACTTTCACCCCATTATAGAAGGCAGAAAAAGTAACGATATTAAAATTCCCCTTGGTGGTATTGGTGTGAATTTCTTTAAATTCAAATGAATTTTTATCTAATTGCAGTACTTCCACTAAAAAAGCAGGAACACCAGCTAAATTTAAAGTATAGTCCGGTTTAATTTTTAGTAAAGAAGGACTCTGGCGACTTTTATTAAATTTAAATTCCTGGATATTTGTATTTGATTGCAAATATTTTTCATTATTTTGAGTTTTACTTTTTTGAGCGAAAATTAAAAAGGTAAAAAACAAAAAACTAGATGTGAGTAATAGTTTATTCATAGTTGTGCTGTAAAATTTGGTGTACTAATTGAGTTTGTCCTTATTGTTTAATGCTGTGTAATTTGATACTTTATTTCATTAGCGCTAATATTTATTAATTAATAGTATTTGTAGTCTTTAAAATCATTAATTCAAACGAACAATCAATAAACCACTTAGACAAGATCATTTTTAATGTCTAATCTGATTAAACAGAATCATATTAACTATATCACGGTATGCTGTTTTGACTCGTAAAACCAACATTCTCGTAACTATTATTCCAAAAAAAATATTTGATTAAAATTGATTAAAATAAATTTTAATCAAAATTTTGACTTTAAAAAACATAATTATTATATTTTAATCCAAAAAAGAATTAATTAATTAATTTTTTATCAAAAAAAAAGGTTAAAAAAAATAAACTTAATTTCTAATCAATATTAAAACAATAAATTATTTAAAAATTAATTTCAATTTATTAATTAAAAAAAAATCCTATAGATTTAAACTATTAGAGAGTAATGAATCTAATCTTTATGTTGCCATATAAAATCAGATACCGTTTAAAACTAGAAATAACCTTCTGAATTAGTGAAATTATATCAAAAAAAGAGATGCGTTTATAAAGAATATAATGGAGAGGGAAAATTTGAAAGAAAAAAAACACTACAGTGTCTTTGAGTGTCCAAAAAAATTACAGACAAGCAGTAATCACCTATACAAGTGAAAATTTATATTTTAATTAGAAGATGATTTTCTAAAAACAGTTCTGATTTGTAAAACCTATAAAAGAATCACAACAGTTTCTAATTACAAAATATCCCTTCCAAAACAGTATACGGCATTTTATTTGAACCGAAATTTAGTTTATTAAACTCCCCTAGACCAGCAATAAAAAACTACGAATATAATCAATACTTATACCCTGATAAAATCAAATATAATTTACAAATCAGGCAAACCATCAATTTTGACTCTGCCTTCTTTTCCTTTGAAGATTCCGGAGGCCCTTGGCTAAGGTCAAAAAAAAACCCGTTTCTTTCGAAACGGGTTTTTTAATAATTGAGAAAATCAATTATGCTTCAACTTCAAATGGAAGTATAGATACATAAGATTTGTTATCTCTTTTCTTTTGGAAAAAAACAACTCCATCTACTCTTGCGTGTAGGGTGTGATCTTTACTGATGTAAACATTTGCACCTGGATTATGTTTTGAACCTCTTTGTCTTACGATGATGTTCCCAGCAATAGCAGCTTGACCACCAAAAATCTTAACACCTAAACGTTTTGATTCTGATTCTCTACCATTCTTAGAACTACCGACACCTTTCTTGTGAGCCATGACGTATTAGTTTTATTTTGTTATTATTCTTGAGTATCTTCTTTTTTAGCTTTAGCTACCTTTTTCTTAGGAGCTTCAACTTCTTCTGTAGTTGCTTCAACTGCTGCTTTTTTAGGAGCCGCTTTTTTAGCACCTGCTGCAGTAATACCTTCGATTACAATTTGAGTAAGATACTGACGGTGTCCGTTTCTCTTTTTGTATCCTTTTCTTCTTTTCTTTTTGAAAATGATAACTTTATCTCCTTTTAAGTGTTGTAACACTTTGGCTTCTACTGAAGCACCTTCTATAGCTGGGGCGCCTATTGTGATTGTACCGTTATCATCTAACAAATAAACTTTGTCGAAAGAAACTTGAGTTCCTTCTTCATTTGCTAAACGGTGAACGTAAACCTTTAGGTCTTTGCTAACTTTAAACTGTTGCCCTGCTATCTCTACGATTGCATACATAACAAATTGTTTTATAAATTTTTAAGGTTGCAAATATACAATTAAATAATTACCTCGCAATTTGTTGAAGAAAAAAAATACCCAATACATCATAATTACTTATTAAATAGACTTTTGAAATAATTTTACAAAATAAAACGCTTAACTAGTGTTAAATTTCTCACAGCGAAACGCTTTTTATGTAACAAAAATTAAAAACCACTACTAATTATGCATATTAACAAAATTATTAACCTTATGAAAAATTCATTAATGGCTTTAGGTGCTTTGTTTATGCTAGGAGGAGTAGCTTCTGCTCAGAAAGTAGCTTTTGAAGAATACAAATTAGACAATGGACTGCATGTGATTTTGCACAACGATCCTTCTGCCCCTACTGTTATTACCTCAGTAATGTACCATGTAGGCGCTAAAGATGAAAATCCGGAAAGAACTGGTTTTGCTCACTTTTTTGAACATTTATTGTTTGAAGGAACCGAAAACATCAAACGCGGTGAGTGGTTTAAGATTGTAACTGGAAACGGTGGTGTAAATAATGCCAACACAACGGATGACCGAACCTATTATTACGAGGTTTTCCCATCTAACAACTTAGAATTAGGTTTATGGATGGAAGCAGAAAGAATGCTGCACCCAGTGATCAATCAAATTGGTGTTGATACTCAAAACGAAGTGGTGAAAGAAGAAAAGAGATTGCGCGTTGACAATCAGCCTTACGGAAATTTTTTGGCGGAAGTAAAAAAGAATATTTTCACAAAACACCCATACCGTTGGGCAACTATAGGTTCTATGAGCCATTTAGACGCTGCAACATTAGAAGAATTCCAAGCTTTCAACAAGAAATTTTACATTCCGAACAATGCTGTTTTAATTGTCGCTGGTGATTTCAAAAAAGAGCAAGCAAAAGAATGGATTCAAAAATATTTTGGACCGATCAAAAAAGGAGCTCCCATACAAAGAGAAACATTTGTTGAAGAACCGATTACTCAAACTATAAAAGCAGAATTTCAAGATGCTAATATCCAAATCCCTGCAATTGTAGCAGCCTACAGAACGCCATCTATGAAAACCAGAGACGCAAGAGTACTGGATATGATTTCATCCATCTTAAGCGATGGAAAAAGTTCTAGACTATACAAAAAAATAGTTGATGACAAAAAGATGGCCTTGCAAATTGGCGCTTTTAGTAACAGCCAAGAAGACTACGGCAGCTATATCATTTACGGTTTGCCTCAAGCGCCTAACACAACCGAAAATATTCTTGCCGAAATTGACTCTGAAATTGTAAAATTACAAACGGAATTGATTTCTGAAAGAGATTTACAAAAACTACAAAACAAATTCGAAAACCAATATGTAAACAGCAACTCTACCATTGACGGTATTGCAGACAATCTGGCTTCCTATCATTTGTTATACGGTGATGTAAACTTAATCAATACCGAAATTGAAATCTATCATTCTATCACTCGGGAAGAAATCAGAGATATTGCTAAGAAATATTTAAATCCAAACCAAAGATTAGTTTTGGATTATGTTCCATCTAAAGACAAAGCTCAAAACTAAGATACATCATTATGAAAAAATCAATATTAATTTTATCAAGCTTGTTCTTAACCGTAATTATGCAAGGACAAATCATCCCTCAGCCAAAACCTGGTGTAGCACCATCAATAAAAATCGGAAAACCGTTAACTTTTGAATTAAAAAATGGATTAAAAGTTATGGTTGTCGAAAACCATAAACTTCCTAGAGTAGCATTCAGTCTTACCTTAGACAATGATCCGTATGCTGAAGGCGACAAAAAAGGGGTTGCCGACATGACCAGTACATTAATCGGAAGCGGCACCACTAAAATTTCGAAAACAGCTTTCAATGAAGAAGTAGATTTCTTAGGCGCTAACATCAATTTTAGTTCTAATGGCGCTTCAGCAAGTTCCTTATCTAAATATTCGGGGAGAGTTTTAGAGCTAATGGCTGATGGTGCATTAAACCCAAACTTCACCCAAGAGGAATTTGACAAAGAAAAAGCAAAACTTATTGAAGGTTTGAAAGCCAATGAAAAAAGCGTTTCAGCAGTAGCAGCAAGAGTTGTAGATGTTTTGACTTATGGGAAAAACCATCCTGCAGGCGAATATGTTAGCGAAGCTACCTTGAAAAACGTAACTCTTGCAGATGTAAAAGCAAACTACACAACATATTTTGTGCCAAGCAACGCTTACCTAATTATTGTGGGTGATGTAAAATTCAGCGAGACAAAAAAAATGGTAGAGAAATTCTTTGGCTCATGGAAAAAAGCAGCTGCTCCATCGATCTCTTATAGCGATCCAATAGATGTTTCCGCTACACAAATCAACTTTATTGACATGCCAAATGCAGTTCAATCAGAAGTTGCGGTTGTAAATATGTCAAATCTTAAAATGACTGATCCAGATTATTTTGCTGTCTTAGTTGCGAACCAAATTTTAGGTGGTGACTTTAATAGTTACATCAACATGAACTTAAGAGAAGCGCACGGATGGACTTATGGTGCAAGAACAAGCATTTACGGAGACAAACGCATTTCTACTTTCAATGCTTCTACGCAAGTTCGTAATGCCGTAACAGATAGCACGGTTGTTGAAATTTTTAAAGAATTCAAAAAAATCAGAACTGAGAAAGTGACGGATGAAATGTTAGCCAGCGTAAAAGCAGGATACATTGGACGTTTTGTAATGCAAATTGAAAAGCCACAAACCGTGGCAGGATATGCTTTGAGAATTCAAACACAAAGCTTACCAGCTGACTTCTACGAAAACTACATCAAAAATATCAGCGCTGTAACAGCAGATGACATTTTAAGAGTATCAAATAAATATTTTTTAACGGACAACAGCCGAATTGTAATTGTTGGAAAAGCAGCTGATGTAGCTACTAATCTGGAAAAATTGAAAATACCAGTTTCCTACTTTGATAAATACGGAAATGCAACAGCTAAACCAGAATTAAAAAAACCAGTTCCAGCAGGAGTCACTGCCAAAAGTGTCATTGAGAATTACATCAAAGCTATCGGTGGAGAAAAAGCAGCATTGGCTGTAAAAACAATTGTAATGAACGGGACAACAACTATTCCGCAAGCGCCTTCTCCATTAAGCTTCACCTCAAAAATTGATGCCAAAGGAAAATTGATGGTTGAATTAACGATGGGCACAATGAGCCTAATGAAACAAGTGGTAAATGAAAAAGGAGCTTACGTAATGCAACAAGGGCAACGCCAAAATATTGAAGGCAGTACACTTGCTGATATGAAAGCAGCTGCCACACCATTTGAAGAATTGTCTCTTGCTAAAAACCAAGGTTTAACGCTGGAAACTATTGAATCCATTAATGGGAAAGATGCGTACGCCGTCAAAAACGGGAAAACTACACTATTCTATGATGTAACTACTGGTTTAAAATTAGCCGAATCTAAAATTGTTGAACAAGGTGGGCAAAGCATCACTCAAACTACAAATTATGGAGATTACAAAGAAGTGAAAGGAGTTAAAGTTCCTTTTAACATCATCCAGAATGTAGGTTTTGAATTAGACATAAAAATGTCTGATGTAAAAATCAATGAAGGTGTTTCAGATGCTGATTTTTTATAATCAAATCTTGAATAAATAAATAAAGGCTGTCTATTTTTAGACAGCCTTTATTATTTTTAATAAGATCCTAAACACAAACTGATCAAGAACAGCTACTACTTCTTAGCCGACAAATACACGCCGATTAAAATAATAAAAGCACCAAAAAACTGAACTGGCGTTAGCATTTCATTATCCAATAATCCCCAGCAAAAAGCAACTACGGGAATCAAATACGTTACCGAAGTAGCAAAAACCGGTGATGACATCTGGATTAATTTAAAGAACAGAATATTCGCAATTCCAGTTCCTACCACACCTAAAACCATTATAAACAAAATTGATTCCTGCACTTTCACATCATGTACCACTTCAAAAAAACCGGAGAAAAACAAGATTATGAATGCCGGAAAAAACAATACCATAAAATTCCCGGTAGTAATACTCAGCGGACTCAAATCATGCAAATATTTTTTGATTAAATTGACATTGACTGCGTAACATATCGAAGCTATTAAAACCAAAATAGCATAATAATAATTTTGTTCCGGATGATGCATGGCACCGTTCAAAATCAACAAAGCGCTTCCTAATAAACCAATTAGAATTCCAAAAATTTGATTTCTTTTGAACTGCAGTCCAAAAACCAAAGCGCCAAGAATCAGCGTATTCAAAGGGGTCAGGGAATTCAAAATAGAACTCACGGAACTATCAATTTCAGTCTGTGCAATTGCAAACAAGTAAGCGGGTATAAATGTCCCGAATAAAGATGTTAAAGCAATGTATTTCCATTTAAATACTGGGATTTTAGACAAACTTTTGAACCCTATTAATATTAAAAAAACAGCTGCAAAAATAATTCGCAACGATCCCAATTGTAACGCTGTCAAACCTATTAATCCTTTTTTTATCAGTATAAAGGAACTTCCCCAAACCAAGGCAAGAACCAACAAATACACCCATTTTAACTGCTTCGATTCCATAAAAATAATTTTGCCCAAAATTGTAATTATTTTATGAATTAGTCCTTCTTTTTTTAATTAATTTTGTAATTCATAAAAAAGTAGTTAATCTTCAAAATATACATTATAATGAATTTCAAAAAATCAATCGCAACACTGGTACTTACATGTCTTTTATTTGTAGGTTGCAAAGAAAAAGAAACAGACATAGCTTCAAAAGAAACGGCTGAAACAACTGCTCCAAAAGTTAAAAAGGAAATTGCAGCTGCTAATCTTCAAACAGCGAGTTTCTCTGTAGAAGGAATGACGTGCGCTGTAGGCTGCGCCAAAACGATTCAAGAAGATCTAACCGCACAGGATGGTGTTCAAAAAGCAACAGTAGATTTTGATACTAAAATGGCCACTGTAACTTTTGACAAAACAGTTCAAACACCAGAAAAATTGACAACAGTGGTTGAAGCCGCTGCTGATGGCAAAACATACAAGGTTTCTAAAATGAAGTCCTAAATAGAACTTTACCTTTATCGCAACAAAACATTCTCTTTACGGGGATGTTTTTTTTTGAACCACACAAGGATGTTGAAGGTCATTAAAAAAAGCGTACAGTTAGTGTTAACAGGCTAATTTAAACTTAAAAGCCTTATTTATTCTAAAAAGAGTATTGCTTATTTTGTACTATTCCGGTAAATGGCTATTGTTGTTATTTCCACTTCAAGGTTTCCATTAGCCGCTGCATATCATTTTTGATATAACTTGCCGCTGGCATAATCGAGTCATAATTGGGTTTCGCATAAAAATAAACGGATCCCGTCAAAAAATGACTAGTGCTGTCCGTCGCATAAAACTGGGAATTCGTTGCTGCATTTCCTTCTACCTGATAAAACATACCGTACACTTTTTTATCGGGATTAAAATACGGTTGTTCCAGGATATCATCTGCTTTTATCACGTGTTCATAAGTCAATTTTTGTGCATCCCGCAACAGTTCATTAATGTTTTTAGTGACTGGTTTATAGGTGAGATAAATAGTCGCTTTCATTTTTGGATAGGTAATCGTGAAACCACAATTGGGCTCTTTCTGGATAACGGCCTCTGAATTCATATCGAAAACAAAAGGACATTCGTTTTCAAAATTCATATAACTGGCTTGCGGATAATCCAACCGCAAATAAGCGGATGGTTTTGGGATCACGGCGTCTTTGCAACTAAAACTCAACAATGATGTTAGTGCTATTACCAGAAAAGGGATTGTTTTTTTAAACATTTCTATTTTTTTTAATCTTACAAATTTTAAGAAAACGTATTCCAATGGCTCTCTTTCCTTCGCAGAGGACCATGGAAGGATTATTCAATCGTTACTTTTATCTGTTTAACTCGTTTTTTATCCACTGCTTCTATAGTAAACAGACAGTTTTCGAATACAATTTTTTGATCTTTTTTAGGGAAATTGCCTAAAATTTCCAGAATAAATCCGGCTAATGTTTCGGCTTCTCCTTTTTTAATTTCGAATAATTCTTCATTAACATCAATAATCCGATAAAAATCTCTCAGGTTTATTTTTCCTTCAAAAAGGTAATTTTTTTCATCAATTTGAGAAAAACTAATCTGCTCATCATCAAATTCATCACTGATATCCCCAACAATTTCTTCAATAACATCCTCAAGAGAAACTAACCCTGAGGTTCCTCCATATTCATCTACCACGATCGCTAAATGACTTTTCTTGTTCTGAAAATCTTTCAGCAAATTATCCAGCTTTTTGTTTTCAGGGACAAAAAAAGGTTCTCGCAGCAATGCTTTCCAGTCAAATTCATTTGTATTAATATGCGGAAGCAAGTCTTTGACAAACAAAACGCCTTCTATCTGGTCTATATTGTCTCGATATACCGGAATTCTGGAATATCCTTTTTCTATAATTTTGGGACAAATAGCAGCAAAAGATTCTTCTATTTCTAAAGCAAAAATATCGATTCGCGGACTCATTACTTGTCTGGTATCCGTATTTCCAAAACTCACAATTCCTTCTAATATTTTTTGCTCTTCGGAAGAGGTTTCATCCGAAGCCGTAAGCTCTAAAGCCTGTGATAATTGATCAACAGAAAAATTTGTTTTTTGTTTTCCTAATTTGTTATGCAAATAAATCGTTGCTGCACGCATTGGTAAACTAATAGGCGTCAAAAGCTTATCTAAAAAGAAAATAGGGTAAGCAATAAGTTTGGCAAACTTGGTATTATTTCGACTGGCATATACTTTAGGCAAGACTTCCCCAAAGAGCAAAATCAAAAAAGTGACTACCAATACTTCCAAGATGAATTTCAATACCGGTTGGGTTATCGCTGCAAACATGCTTTTTCCAGCGTATGAAAACAATATTACTATCGCTATGTTGACAAAATTATTAGCAACCAGAAGTGTGGCCAGCAGTTTTTTGGGTTTTTCTAAAAGCGCGGCAATGATTTTTCCTTTAGAATCATTCTCTTGAATGATTTCATCAATCTCTTTTTGTGACAACGAAAACAAGGCTACTTCGGCACCTGAAATTAATGCGGAACAAAACAGCAATATGATTATTACTGTAAAACCAAATGCTAAATTAGTATCTATTGCGTAAGCAAAAAGCAAACTGGGCTCTGAGTCCAAATTGGTAAGGATTAGTTAAACACTCAAAATGGCAAGTCGTTTATAGGCATGACATTCTTATCGGTGTCAAAATTAGTGTTTTTCGGGACATCAGGTACAGGAATTTGTTTATTACTTTCAGTGTCTTTCTTAGTTGACAGAAAAGTAAATTCGGTTACCTGAATTTCAGTGGTGTGTTTTGTACTTCCATCCTCTGACTGCCATTGACGGGATTTAATGCGTCCTTCCACGTAAATTTTATCGCCTTTAGAAAGGTATTTTTCACAAAGTTCCGCCGCTTTGTTGCGAACAACTAAATTGTGCCACTCCGTAGAAGTGATTTTTTCATTGGTGGTTTTGTTGATATACACTTCGTTTGTGGCCAACTGAAATCTTCCAATACAATTGCCTCCATCAAAATAATGCATTTTGATGTCGTCGCCAAGAAAACCAATTAGCATAACCTTGTTTAATGTTCCGTTCATTTTAGAATATGGTATTTTATCAAAGATACATTTTTTTAGAAACTCTATAAATCCTTTTCAATAAAATTATGAATCACAATTGGGAACGGAAAAGTTCTCAAAGTTTCAACGTCAATTCCGTTTTCAATTGTTCCTTCAATTTTCACTTTCCAAAACTTAATATGTAAATGCTGGTGTGACAATTTATGAAGGATACTTTTTTCGTTGTATTCTAACATACTTACGACAGTATTTTCTTTAAAATAATCCGCTTGAATAGCTTCGCTAACACAATCAAAATCTTCCTCTTTTTCGGTTTCTATCAAAGGGAATTCATAGAGATTGTGCCAAATTCCTTTGTCTGTTCGTTTTTGAATTATGGTGTTGTCATTTTCATCTGCAACAACCAGATAATTAAAGTAACGGCTTCTCACTTTTAGTTTTTTAGTCTTAACAGGCAACTGATTAACTTTGTTTTTTTGCAAAGCAGCGCAACTTTCGTTAAAAACACAAATACCGCAATTTGGACTTTTAGGAACACATTGCAAAGCCCCAAATTCCATAATGGCTTGATTGAAGGTTGCCGGGTTATCTTTTGGCATCAGTTCGAATGCCAAAGCAGCGAATTCTTTTTTGGCAGAAGCCTGAGCAATATCTGTATCTATATCGAAATAACGCGATAAAACTCGGAATACATTTCCATCAACAACCGGAACGGCTTCGTTATAAGAAAAAGAAGCGATGGCCGCAGCGGTATATTCCCCAATGCCTTTTAATTTTAGTAAATCCGCATAGTTATCCGGAAAACTTCCCCCTAAATCTGAGGCCACATATTGCGCCGTTTTATGCAAATTTCGCGCTCTGGAATAATATCCTAATCCCTGCCAAAGTTTCAAAACATGTTCTTCATTGGCTTTTGCTAAATCAAAAACAGTAGGAAAAGCGGCAGTAAAAGACATAAAATAAGGCATTCCTTGGGCAACGCGTGTCTGCTGCAACATGATTTCGGAGAGCCAAATAGGATACGGATCCGTAGTGTTTCGCCATGGCAAATCCCGTTTATTTTGTAAATACCATTTTATCAGCAGGTTAGAAAAATTCATTTTTAAATATTAGACTGCAAAAGTAAAAGTTTATGTGATTAAAATTTAATGAATTAGCTTGAATAATTGTTTTTTAAATTCCTATATTTGCAAACTCAAAAAAATAGTACAACATTATAAATAGGAAAGAAAATGACGAAAGCAGATATCGTAGCAAAAATTTCAGAAAAATTAGGTCTTGAAAAGGGAGATGTACAGGCAACTGTAGAGACTTTTATGAATGAAGTAAAAAATTCATTAGAAACTGGAGACAATGTTTATTTAAGAGGTTTTGGAAGCTTTATAGTGAAAACCAGAGCAGAGAAAACTGGAAGAAACATTTCTAAAAATACTACAATAAAAATTCCTGCACACAACATTCCTGCATTCAAACCTGCAAAAGTTTTTGTTGAAGGGGTGAAAATAAATAACGAAGCAAAATAATAATATTAATTAATCATAAAATCATAAGATATGCCAAGTGGTAAAAAAAGAAAGAGACATAAGGTAGCAACTCACAAACGTAAAAAAAGAGCGAGAGCTAATCGTCACAAAAAGAAAAAGTAGTTTTAAACTACTTTTTTCTTTTTAAATGTTCATTGAAATTGAAAGTTAGTAATCAGTATTCAGTTTTTAGTAGTCAGTCAACTGCGAACTTAACACTGCAAACTGCCAGCTAATTTTCCCCGGGTTCAATACCTGTTAAAAATATTGTTTAATCCATTTGTTCGCCACAGCGAATAGATAAAAATGTACAGCGTGAATAAAGAATTAATCATCCGATCTAGTTCTGAAGCCGTAGATTTTGCCTTATTAAAAGATGGAAAACTAATTGAATTACACAAAGAAGAAGAAAAAAGCAACTTCCAAGTTGGCGATATTTTTATTGCCAAAATCAGGAAACCCGTTGCCGGACTAAATGCTGCTTTTGTAAATGTTGGCTTTGAAAAAGATGCCTTTTTACATTATCATGATTTAGGACCCAATTTAGCTTCCCAACTGAAATTCATAAAACTTGTAAGCGCAGGTAAATTAAAAGATTTCTCCCTAAAAAACTTTCAGTTTGAAAAAGAAATAGACAAAGATGGTACCATTACTGATGTTTTGAGTGCCAATCAATCTGTTTTAGTACAAGTTGTCAAAGAACCTATATCTACAAAAGGACCAAGGATTAGCGCTGAGCTTTCTCTTGCCGGAAGATTTATAGTTTTGGTTCCGTTTTCTGATCGTGTTTCTATTTCTCAAAAAATAGAAGACAAAAAAGAAAAAGAACGCTTGAAACGATTAGTACAATCCATCAAACCAAAAGGATTTGGTGTTATTGTTCGCACAGTAGCCGAAGGCAAAAATACAGCCGAATTAGAAAAAGATTTGCAGAACCTGCTCAGCAGATGGACTGCAATGTGTAAAAAATTACCAACTGCTCATCATCCTTCAAAAGTATTAGGAGAACTCAATAGAGCCTCTTCGATATTAAGAGATGTATTTAATGATACCTTTAGTGGTATTCAAATTGATGATGAAGAGTTGTACAACCAAACGAAGGATTATTTGCAAGAAATTGCCCCTTCGAAACAATCAATAGTGAAGTTTTATCAATCAAATGACACACCTATTTTTGAGAAATACAACATAGAGAGACAAATCAAAACTTCTTTTGGAAAAACAGTATCCATGAGTAAAGGGGCGTATCTTATTATCGAACATACTGAAGCCTTGCACGTTATAGACGTAAACAGCGGAAACCGTTCTAATAAAGCTACCAACCAGGAAGATACAGCCATGGAAGTCAACATGATAGCAGCAGCCGAAATTGCAAGACAACTGCGTCTTCGTGATATGGGCGGAATCATTGTGGTTGATTTTATCGACATGTCGAATCCTGAAAATCGCAAAGTGTTGTTCGACTTCCTCAGGGAAGAAATGAGCGATGATAAAGCAAAACATAAGATCTTACCCCCTAGTAAATTTGGACTAGTTCAAATTACAAGACAAAGAGTAAGACCAGAAGTAAATATTAAGACCAGAGAAGAAGATCCAAACAATGAAAGTGCCGAAATTGAAGCACCAATTCAAATCATTGATAAAATCGCTTTTGATCTGGAAAGAGTATTAAAAAACCACAAAGATGTTGTGCTTAATGTACATCCGTTTGTGGCCGCATACCTTACCAAAGGTTTTCCATCATTACGTTCAAAATGGTTTCTTGAACATAAAAAGTGGGTGAAAATCATACCTCGTGATGCTTACACGTATTTAGAATATCATTTCTACGACAAAAAAGAAAATGCTGTCATAGAATAAATTATAAACCGCCTTTCGTAAGATTGGCGGTTTTTTTGTGCGTCATTGCGAGATTTTTCGAAGCAATCTGTAATTTATAATTTATTTGATTTTAGGAGCTAATCCAGCTATCCGCTCTATCTTTTGCAAAGCTTTCACCCTTCAAAAGGCTGGAAGCTTTGCAAAAGGATGCCACTACAAACGAAGTTCACTGAACTCCTATAAAAAACAAACATTAAGTGAAGTAATCTGGGCTAGGGATTTGTGTAAATAGAATTATTTTCTTCTCTCCACAAAAAACCGCTTCATCAACTCCGAAGCTTCATTAGCCAAGATACCTTTTACAACAGTTGTTTTAGGATGCAATTGTGTTCCCATTTTAACAAAACCCCTATTTTCATCAGTGGCTCCATAGACAATTCTCGAAATCTGACTCCAGTACAAAGCGCCGGCGCACATCTGGCAAGGTTCCAGTGTGACGTACAGCGTACAACCCATTAAATATTTTCCGCCAAGATAATTAGCTGCGGCAGTTATGGATTGCATTTCCGCATGAGCCGTAACATCATGAAGTAATTCGGTTAAATTATGACTTCTGGCAATAACTTTATTATCAATGACAATAATGGCACCAACCGGAATTTCGCCTTTTTCAAAAGCCATTTCGGCTTCCTGCAAAGCCTTTTTCATAAAATATTCGTCGGTGAAAGGATTTATCATAGTATAAGTCCGCGAATTCGCATATTTAAGTTCTTTGCAAATCTTCGCTTTATTTTGTGATTCTTTATAAAACAAGTTTTTTATCAAATGTAAAAATACAATTTCAAATCGTACCTTTGCTTTATGTCAGATAATTTACTTTCAACCATAAACAATCCAACCGATTTACGCCTGCTTGATGAAACCCAACTTCCTCAGGTCGCTCAAGAATTACGCAATTTCATAATTGATATTGTAGCCGCAAAAGAAGGCCATCTTGGGGCCAGTTTGGGCGTTGTTGAACTCACCATCGCTTTGCATTATGTGTTTGACACACCAAATGATTTGTTGGTCTGGGATGTAGGCCATCAGGCCTATGGACATAAAATACTCACCGGCCGAAGAGAAAATTTTCATACCAACAGGCAACTCGGCGGTATTTCCGGTTTCCCAAAAAGAAGTGAAAGTATTTACGATGCTTTTGGCGTAGGACATTCTTCGACTTCCATTTCGGCAGCATTAGGAATGGCGATTGCTTCTAATTTGAAAGGCGAATACGATAAACAACATATTGCAGTGATTGGAGATGCCTCCATCGCATCAGGAATGGCTTTTGAAGGATTAAATCACGCCGGAGTTACTGATGCTAATTTACTGGTGATCCTTAATGATAACGCCATCGGCATTGACCCGAGCGTTGGTGCGTTAAAAAAGTATCTTACTGCCGTAAAAGAAGGGAAAAATCCGAGGCAGAACAACATGATTAAATCATTGAATTTTGATTATTCGGGTCCTATTGACGGGCATAATCTTTTTGCGGTTATCAAGGAACTCAAACGCTTGCAAAAAGTAAAAGGACCAAAATTTCTCCATATCATCACCACCAAAGGTAAAGGACTGCAACAAGCCGAAGAAAATCAGGTTAAATACCATGCGCCGGGGAAATTTGACGCTACAACTGGGGAAATTCACATCAAATCAGAAGAGAATTTACCGCCGAAATACCAGGATGTTTTTGGCTTGACCGTATTGGATTTGGCCCGAAAAAATGAAAAAATAATAGGGATTACACCTGCAATGCCTTCGGGAAGTTCCCTCAAATTCATGATGGAAGCTTTCCCAAAACGCGCCTTTGATGTAGGAATCGCCGAGCAACATGCCGTTACCTTAGCGGCCGGAATGGCGGCACAAGGAATGATCGTATTTTGCAATATTTATTCTACTTTTTTGCAAAGAGCATACGACCAAGTCATTCATGACGTTGCACTGCAAAACTTACCGGTAATTTTCTGTTTAGACAGAGCGGGATTAGTGGGAGAAGACGGCGCAACGCATCACGGTGTTTTTGATCTTGCTTATTTGCGCTGTATTCCTAATATAATTATTTATTCCCCAATGAACGAAATAGCGCTTCAAAACATTCTCTATACTGCACAACTGGGATTGAATCAGCCCATCGCTATCCGTTATCCAAGAGGTCGCGGTGTGATTCAGAATTGGCAAGATCAACATCTGGGAAAGTATAAAAAAATAGCAATTGGAGAAAGCATTTGTATTAAAAAAGGAACACATATCGCAGTATTATCAAATGGAACTATTGGTCACAATGTCACTTTGGCTATAGCCAAGACAGACCATCAGGAAACCATTGCCCATTATGATTTTTCATTTGTCAAACCATTAGACGAAAAAGCACTACATACCATTTTTACTAAATTTTCAACTATAATCACGCTAGAAGACGGCGTTGTAAATGGCGGTTTTGGGAGTGCTATACTTGAATTTGCTTCCCAAAATAATTACACTTCAAAAATAAAAATATTAGGCATTCCTGACGAATTTATTGAACAGGGAACAGTGGCTGAATTACAACAATATTGCAAAATTGACGTTAAAAGTCTTGAAATCCTTTTTTCAAGCTATTAAAATAATTATTTTGCACGTTTAAATTTAATCTCCCCCGTAATGAAATTACTCCCTACTGCATTTTTACTTTTTTTATTTTCAGTTTCTATAAATAGTTTTTCCCAAGAAGCAACAGTCAGTACTATGAAAACTGCACTTGAACCTGTAACAACACTCACAAAAGTAAAGAAACCGCTGACCGTAGTAGTCAATATACGAACTAAGAAACCACATGTCCCTTTATCGTATTGGACAAAAAAAAATAGTTTAGGATTTGACATATCTGAAGTCGCTTTTATCAACTGGAGTCCCGGAGGAACAAGCTCCGTTTCCGGGTTGTTCAACGGAAAATTTCTGAGAACGTACAACCGAAGCAATTACAATTGGACCAATGAACTTTTAATCCGATATGGTTTAAACAAACAAGACCGCATCGAAGTAAGAAAAACGGATGATGCCCTTTTATTAAACTCAACATTTGGTTATCGAAAAGACACCCTTTCGAATTGGTACCATTCCGCAAAATTAAATTTCAATACGCAGTTCACTAATGGTTATTCTTATCCAAATACTCAAACTGCAATATCAAAGCCCTTTGCACCCGCTTATGCCTTCATGGGAATAGGAGCTGAGAATATAAATAAAGAGAAAAAAAGAACGTTTTATATTTCCCCATTTACATTTAAAACAACCTTGGTTTTAGATCAAAGATTAGCGAATCAAGGTGCTTTTGGTGTCACTAAAGCCATTTACGATCTGAACGGAAATTTGATCGAAAAAGGCGAAAAATCCAGAACAGAGCTCGGATTTTTATTTACGGGTCATCTGAAAAAAGAAATTTTTAAAAATATTCATTTAGAAAATCGCCTCAGTTTATATTCTGATTATGTGAATCATTTTGGCAACATAGATATCGATTACGACCTCCAATTTGAATTAGTGGTAAACCAATACGTAAAAGCGAATATTGGCGCACATATTATTTATGATGATGACATTAAATCAAAAAGAGAAATAGCGGGAATTCAAGTCACTGAAGGCCCAAAAGTACAAGTACGGCAAGCTATAGGTGTTGGAATACAATATTTGTTTTAAAAAAATCCTGAAAAATTTTTTCAGGGCTTTAAAATTTATGCTATTAATTTTTAATTATTTTTTCAACGTAATGTAAATTTTCTCCTTTTATATCCAATATATAAATCCCGGTTGCCAATGCACTTAAATCAATTGATTTTGCTCTACTGAATTCTTGGTTTTTAACATCATAAAGCACTCGTCCGTTAAGATCTATTACTTGGATATTTACCCTACCAGAATATTGATCAATTTTAATTGTTATTGGCCCTTTGGATGGGTTTGGAAATACGCGCATCACATCACTCTCAAAGTTGTCTACCGCTAAGGCGCAATTTGGTCCTGATGCAGGTCTTGTAAAATCTTCAGCTTGATCATTCCCGACATTATTGTCTCCAGCAGATGCGTTTACTCCTAGTCCTCTGGCAGCAAAAACTTCCCAAATCAAACAGAAATCCTTACCGCCTGTTATTGCCTGATCTGCAGCTATAATAGCATTTCTTGCATCTACAAAAGTAGGACTGCAAACTTGTAATTTGATTCCATCTAATACAATTCGCATGATTCTATTATTCCCGCCTGATCCTGTATATTTATTATTATCAAAATCATATTTATTGATATAAGCCCACGTTAAATCCCACAGCATAGTAGCCCAAACGGAACCTACCCCGTGTACGGAGGTTTTTGATACCATATCTGCTGCGTCAATAAACTGATAATTATTGGTAGAGGCGTATGTCATTGGATTAATCGCCCTGTCCGTAGAATACTGAAAATCTCGTATTCCCCTGCCATCTATGGCTTGTGAAGAAACAAAAGTCCCTATTCCTCTTTTGGCACCACCAGAATCTCCAGGTTTAATTTGCATCATTAATGCAAACCAATCAGACCAACCTTCTCCCATTTGATCCGCATTATTCAAACAACTGGAGTTATTGCTCCCGCCGGCCAGACGAGTAGAAATCCCATGACCATATTCGTGTGCAATAATCCCATTATCGAAATCACCATCTGAATTTATGAAAGGAGAAGCCTCTAATTGAATTTTTATATTTACGGCTTGAGTCTGCATTTGGGTTATAATATTCTCCCCAACGGACTGAGTAACACTTATGGCAGGTATGGTAATCGATTCATCAGCTCCCGACATAATTAAATCTCCATCAGCATTATTAACAACAATTACAGCAATAGCCCCAGCATTTTGCGCCGCTTTTACTTTTACTACAAACGTACAGCTCCCTCTTCTCAGCACAACGATTTTTCCACTCATTGCCGCAGCATTAGAAGGTGCTACACACCCTTGGGAGGTGCCGCCCGTACTATCTAAGTAGAGCACTACATCAGATTGCAGGAAATTGGGAGCCACAGGCAAATCAACACGTCCTGGGTTAAAGGAGTTTTGCCTTGCTACATAACTTCCAGCAATACTTGCAGGCGAATTAATTATTATTGGCTTAATTTCTGGACCTCGATCCCACAGAAACATCTGCATTCTTCCGCTACTCCCATCCACCGGAGTTGAAAAATTAGCATTATTTAAACTCATTGGTACCACTAATGATCCATCTTGTGCATCAGCATTAACATGATCCGTATCTTTCCCGCCACGATTGTAGTTATTCACTTGGAAATTTCCATTTGCTTCATCAAAACCATATTGATACCAAACATCATGCATGACATTATTCATATAAAAAAGGTTCGTAATTGCCGCATCTATATAGGTTGATGCCTGTACATTTGTACCACCATAAGGAAAATCAAAAAGTAGTGATGCTCCACCTGAAGGGCTAAAACCCGAAGTTGAATTAGTGCTGACAAAATCCTCTTTAGCCCATACATTATTTCCTCTGGTTATCGTAAATTCATGTCCCGCCACACCATCAACATCATGCCAGCCAAAAGGAGATGCATGGCTGTTCGCTGGGTTCGAAACAAGTTGAAAAGCAGAGTGGTTGGGACTTTCAAAATTGAATGGTATCACTCGGTAGGACCCACTAGTTGTTTGCGTTGGAGAGGCCGAAAAAATTTGTTTGTAACTGGAGTCAAATGAATTTGCCCAAGACTCATGAGAATGACTGATTGCTTTACTATGATCAAAACTGCAAGAAATAACAAAATCATTTTTTTCTAACAGTCCCCCATCAGTGGCATCAATTCTCACGCTCCATATATGGTCCTGAGTTGGTGTATAAATGGTAAAATCCCACGCCAAAATTAATTTACCATTACTGGCTTGATGAAAAACTAAATTAGCAGTGACTGGCTCCTGAATGCCTAACCCATTGCTTATTTTAAATTTATGAGCTTCTTTATTTTCTATAACAGTGAAAATTTCATCGGCTTTCATGCCTAAGAGCGAATACGCTTTAGTCAAAGCATCTACTGCTGATAATGAGGGTTTGGTTGTATTTACTTTTTTAGAAACACCATCCACTATTCGTTTTTGAACATCAATAACTTCACTATTCTGTATTGAAAAATTAGAAACTGCCCTAAAGATTTCAATACCTTTATAACGTTGCACTACATAACAATTTTGTATTCCGGAGCTGGTCGCTCCACCATCGCTTTGTATTACCCAATCCTTAAAATCGCTTTTCGAAACATTAATTTTAGCATTAGGAGTATTTAAATAATGTTGAATAATTAAATCGTTCGATTGTCCTAAAGCAAAAAAATGCGTTAAAAAAACTAAAAAAAGTATAATTTTTTTCATAAAAATCTAATAATTCATCAATCATAAAAGCTGAAAACAAATCTAATTTTTTTAATCTACAATAACAAATTAATGATTAGTACACAATTGTTAATTTTTAACAGCAGTAATTGTTTTATAAAACAACAACGCATTTCCATCTGTCAGTAATGAGATAAAATGACAAATATGAAGTAATCTTCCGTATAAATTTTCTTTTTCCAAATGATGCTTTTCAGGCAACATTTTCAGAATTAAAGAGTCGTAATTTGATGCATTCCCATCGAATTTATTATTGAAAGCCGTTATGAATTTATCTAACAAGGTTTGAATAATCTGGTAGCCTACAATTTCTTTCTCAATGACTTCCCGACTTTGGTAAATATTATCCACACTTATTTTGATAATATCGTCCATCTGCGCTTTGTATTTGCTCTTATCCATTATGGCATACGGGAATTTTCCGTTCAGGATCAGCACTTCATTTTCGACAAATACTTTTACGGCATCATTGATTAAACTTCCAATTGCCAAAGCGCGCAAATAACTTATTCTATCTTCTTTGGTTTCTAAGGTCTTGTATTTTGAAGTATCAATGCTGTCTTTCACCAATTTTATCAAATATTCTAAAGCAAAATCTTCGGAAACTAATCCTAAATTGATTCCGTCTTCAAAATCAATAATGGTATAACAAATATCATCAGCCGCTTCGACTAAATACGCTAAAGGATGTCTTTCAAAACCAATATCGATCCCTGTTTTATTTGGAATCAATCCCATATCAGAAGCCACATCTTGAAAAAAAGTTTTATCCGTTTGAAAGAAACCGTATTTTTTGTCGGCAATAGCTGCGGTTGGTTTCTTCGGCAAGCTTTCTTTTGGATACTTCATAAAAGCACCCAGAGTTGCAAACGAAATTCTAAGTCCTCCTTCAATTCCGGGACGACTGGCCGTCAATACCGAAAATCCATTCGCATTTCCTTCGAAATCAATTAAATCCTGCCATTCTTTTGCCGTAAGCTGGTCCTTGTATTGTTGTCCTTTCCCAATGGAAAAATATTCACCAATTGCTTTCTCACCGGAATGCCCAAAAGGCGGATTCCCAATATCATGAGCCAATGATGCAGCGGCAACTATAGCCCCAAAATCATTCATGTGATAGCCATGCACTTCTTGTAGATGCGGATATTTCTCGATGATTTTTTTACCCACCAATCGCCCTAAAGAACGCCCCACGACAGAAACTTCTAAACTGTGCGTCAATCTGGTGTGTACAAAATCAGTTTTTGATAACGGAATAACCTGCGTTTTATCTTGTAAACTTCTAAAGGCAGCCGAGAAGATAATACGGTCATAATCCACCTCAAAACCCAAACGGGTGTCGTCTTGTTCTATCCGCAATCGTTTGCCTTTGTCTCCTTGTCGTTTTAGTGATAAAAGTTGTTCCCAGTGCATCATTATATTTTTGGTTTTTACAAGGAGCGAATATAAAGAAAAGGTTGTGTTTATAAACAAAAAAGCAGTCTAAAATGACTGCTTTTTTTATCTTATCTACTGTCTTATTCTTCCGTAAATAATTTTTTCTTGGCTATAAACTCATGCTTTTTCACCACATACGTAACCGATAAAGTATCGTGCCATCCTCGCTCAGCAGTTAAAAAAGAAAAAGGCTCCAAAGGAATTAATCTGGATACCGTTCGTACAATAATGCTTTTCATATTTGGTTTTGAACCGTCATGCTTAATAACCACTGTTTTCGTGAAATACTTCCCGAAAGTTCTGGAAAAATACATTTCACTAAGTCCATAGTAAAAAAAGAGTATTACTAATCCAAAGAAAAAACTTTCAACGATCCTTAATGATGTAACCCAATTTGATGCAGTATCACTATTCGTTAAATCTCCAATTAGAATTATGGTCGTACCAATACTGATTTCGATAACATAAATTATAAATAGATCGATACTGAAATTCAGTAGACGCTGGCTTTTGGAAGCTAATAAATCATCTGTAATAGTAAATTTTTTATTTTCCATTTTTTATCGTTTTGATTATTATAAAAAAGTCTTTAAGGCTAATAACTATCTCAAATATAGTGAATTGTTTACAAATATTACTGTTAAATCTTGGTGTTTTAGCCCCGATTAAAGTGAAAATCCTTTTTATTCGCCTTTTTTTGGTGAATAAAAAGATTGCAACGGAAAGCGGGACACGAGCGAAGCGAACTGACGAAGTAGATAGCTCCAAAAAAAAAGCAGTTATCATTACAATAACTGCTTTTTTGTTTTAAAACCATTTCGTTGATGTCAACAAAATGGTTTCAAAATGAGTTTGTTTCGTTCCTCGCAATGGCCTACGACCCACACATTTCACACTCGTCCGGACCTGCATTTTTAGACAATTCGAGCATGGCTCTGTATTCATCCGAAGTCATTTCTACTGCTTCAGCGACTGCAGGAATAACGATTGATTGCTCCTTGATTTCGATTGGCTCCGCTTTTTTATCATTGTTTAATGTAAATTTAATCGCATCCACCGCAGCTTTTGTTCTTAAATAATACATTCCCGTTTTTAATCCGGATTGCCAAGCATAGAAATGCATCGATGTCAATTTAGAATAATTGGCATTTTGCATAAACAAGTTCAACGATTGTGATTGATCCACAAAATAACCACGCTGACGGGACATGTCGATAATGTCTTTCATAGACATTTCCCAAACTGTTTTGTACAATTCTTTCAGGTCTTGCGGAATATTCAGGTCTTGAACAGAACCGTTATTTCGCATTAATTCTTGTTTCAATGTTTCGTTCCACAAACCACGTTCCACTAAATCGTGTAATAAGTGTTTGTTTACCACAATAAATTCCCCCGAAAGGACTCTTCGGGTGTAAATATTAGAAGTATAAGGTTCGAATGCTTCGTTGTTCCCCAAAATTTGTGAGGTCGAAGCTGTTGGCATTGGTGCCACTAACAACGAGTTTCTCACTCCGTGTTCCATCACTTCTTTTCGTAATGAAGCCCAGTCCCAACGTCCTGACAATTCCTCATCTTTCATTCCCCACAAATTGTATTGGAATTCTCCTTGAGATATTGGCGAGCCTTTAAATGTCGAATAAGGACCTTCTTCTTTGGCCATTTCCATTGAAGCGGTTACCGCAGCAAAGTATAATGTTTCAAAAATTTCCTGATTTAGTTTTTTAGCTTCGTCGCTCGTAAACGGCAAACGCAACATAATGAAAGCATCGGCTAATCCTTGTACTCCAAGACCAATTGGCCTGTGGCGTTTATTAGAATTCTCTCCCTCGATTACCGGATAATAATTCCTATCAATTACTTTATTTAAGTTTCTAGTTACCCGTTTTGTAACGGTATACATCAATTCATGGTCAAACTTTCCATTAGAAACAAACATCGGCAAGGAAAGAGAAGCTAGATTACAAACTGCAATTTCATCTTTGGATGTAAATTCCATAATCTCGGTACACAAATTCGAAGAACGAATGGTCCCTAAATTTTTCTGGTTTGACTTTCTATTGACGGCATCTTTATACAACATGTAAGGCGTTCCAGTTTCGATTTGCGATTCCAGAATTTTCTCCCACAGTTCATGTGCTTTAATTGTTTTTCTACCTTTTCCACGTTTCTCGTAATCAATGTACATGGTTTCAAATTCTTCGCCATACACATCATACAATCCCGGACATTCATTAGGACACATCAATGTCCAATAACTGTCTTCTTGAACTCGTTTCATAAATAAATCAGACGTCCACATGGCAAAGAACAAATCTCTAGCACGCATTTCTTCTTTTCCGGTATTCTTTTTTAAGTCTAGGAATTCGAAAATATCCGCATGCCACGTTTCGATGTATATTGCAAAACTTCCTTTACGTTTTCCACCACCTTGATCTACATAACGTGCTGTATCATTAAAAACACGTAACATCGGAACAATTCCGTTTGACGTTCCATTGGTTCCACGAATATAAGAACCAGTTGCTCTTACATTGTGAATAGAAAGCCCAACACCACCTGCTGACTGAGAGATTTTTGCCGTTTGTTTCAACGTATCGTAAATCCCGTCAATACTATCGTCTTGCATCGCCAGAAGGAAACAAGAAGACATCTGAGGTTTTGGAGTACCCGCATTGAATAATGTAGGCGTTGCATGCGTAAAGAATTTTTTCGACATTAAGTCGTACGTCTCAATCACCGATTCTAAATCATCTAAGTGAATCCCAACTGAAACACGCATCAACATGTGTTGCGGACGCTCCACTATTTTGCCGTTTATTTTAAGCAAATATGATCTTTCCAAGGTTTTAAACCCAAAATAATCATAATTAAAATCTCTGTTGTATATCACATGTGAATCCAAAAATTCAGCATTTTTCATAATCACCTGGTGCACTTCTTCAGATAATAAAGGTGCATCTTGTCCATTTCTCGGGTTTACATAATGAAACATATCGTTCATTGTTTCCGAAAATGATTTTTTAGTATTGGAATGCAAATTCGAAATTGCAATTCGCGCCGCCAATTGTGCATAATCAGGATGCGCAATAGTCATTGAAGCCGCAGTTTCGGCTGCTAAATTATCTAATTCTGACGTAGAAACTCCATCATAAAGCCCTTCAATTACTCGCATTGCGACTTTCACGGCATCAACCAAATCATTCAAACCATAACATAGTTTTTTAATTCTATCTGTGATTTTGTCGAACATTACCGGCTCTTTGTGGCCGTCTCTTTTTACTACGTACATACTTTTGTTTGTTTTTTAAAACAGGAAATCCCTTTGCTGTTTTTCGTTATTTGTTAGTCATTGCGAGGAACGAAACAATCTCAATTATTGTTTCATTTGCTCAATTTTTTTTGGAGCCATATCCAGCTATCCATTTCAATCTTTCTAGTCCTGAAAAAAGTTCAGGACTAGAAAGGATTTCCATTACTATCTGGGTTAATCAGTATTAGAAACAAAAAGAAATCAGTAAATCATTTAAGATTTAAAAAATCAAAATATTTCTTTAACATTAAAATATTTAGAAAAATTAAGACAAAACTTAATCGATCTTAATTCCTTCATGGTTTGATAAAAATCTAAAAATCGGCGTCAAAAGATATTTTTTGAGCATCACCATCTGTGTTCATTACACCTGCTTTTTGATATTCAGCCACTTTCTTTTCAAAGAAATTTGTTTTCCCTTGAAGCGAAATCATATCCATAAAATCAAATGGGTTTGTAGTATTATATTCTCTGTCGCAACCTAATTCCACTAACAATCTGTCAGCAACAAATTCTAAATATTGTGTCATCAATACGGCATTCATTCCTATCAAACTTACCGGAAGTGACTCGGTGATAAATTCTCTTTCAATGTTTAAAGCATCTACAATAATGCTTCTGATTCTTTCTTTTGGCACTTTATTCACCAAGTGATGGTTGTGCAAATGCACGGCAAAATCACAGTGTACTCCTTCATCACGAGAAATCAATTCGTTAGAAAACGTCAATCCTGGCATTAAGCCACGTTTTTTTAACCAATAAATCGAGCAAAATGCTCCCGAAAAGAAAATTCCTTCCACTGCTGCAAAAGCGATCAATCGTTCTGCAAATGAATCCGATTCAATCCATTGCAAAGCCCAGTCCGCTTTTTTCTTAATCGCCGGAAAAACCTCTAAAGCATTGAATAATTCATCTTTCTCCACTTCATCTTTTACATAGGTATCAATCAATAACGAATAGGTTTCGCTGTGAATGTTTTCCATCATAATTTGAAAACCGTAAAAGAATTTCGCTTCCGCATATTGCACTTCGTTTACAAAATTTTCTGCCAGATTTTCATTTACAATGCCATCTGAAGCAGCAAAAAACGCCAAAATGTGCTTCACAAAATAACGCTCATCATCCGAGAGTTTGTTGTTCCAGTCATTTAAATCCTGTGACAAATCGATTTCTTCAGCCGTCCAGAAACTGGCTTCCATACTTTTATAAAATTCCCAAATGTCATGGTGTTTGATAGGAAAAATTACGAAACGATTTTTATTTTCTTGTAAAATTGGTTCAACTTGAGTCATTATAATTGTTTGTTTTTTTGAGGTTTTAACAAATTTTTAAGCTTTTTGAGAGATACAAAGATTGTAAAATATTGCGGTTAATAAAAGCCAAACTTATTCACAATCCCCTATAGTTTTTAACAAATAGAAAAATTAAGATATTTTTCATACAAATTTTAAAACACTTAAATTCAGTATTTTAAATAATAATTAAAGGAATGAAGCACCGTAAAATATAGTTTTTTTAAATAATTAAACAAGAAAAACAGAATTCTTATTTACTTATTTTTTCATGTCTTGCGCCACCTTTTCAAGTTCAGCATACCAGTCTTCGCCAAATTTACGAATCAGGGCTTCTTTGACAAATTTGTATACCGGAACTTCAAGTTCCTGACCTAAAGAGCAGGCGGGATCACAAATATCCCATTTGTCATAATTAACAGCGGCAAACTCCGTAAAATCTTTCACCCGAACTGGATACAAATGACAAGAAACTGGTTTTTTCCAACTAATTGCTCCTTGATTATAGGCTTGTTCAATACCACACAGAGCGGTCTTACCGTCAAATATTGCGTAGGCACAATCTTTGTCGTCAATCAGTGGCGTTTCAAGATCACCATCGGTACCTTTTACCCAAGTTCCTTGCGCTTCAATTGCAGCAATTCCTTGTTTGCGTAAAAAAGGCTTGATCTTTGGATAAATAGATTCGAGGATTTGAGTCTCCTCAAAACTCAATGGTGCACCAGCGTCACCATCTACGCAACAAGCGCCTTTACAAGCAGTCAAATTACAAACAAAATCTTTTTCGAGTAAGTCTTCTGAGACTATGGTTTTTCCTAGTTGAAACATTCTGCAAAGATATTCAAGAAATTTGAAAAAAGCACCTCAGCAACTCATAAATTCGAAAACAAAACCAAATAAAATTAAAACGAATTTACCTAATTTTATACTCCTGATTTTTTAACTTCGTTTACTTTTGTTTTCAAACTTATACAAACAATCGCATTTTTTATTTCTTTACAGTTCATCCTCTTTCACCAACCAAAAACACAGAACCATTTGAAATGGTTTTAAAAAATATTGAGTATTAATTGCCTTAGTTGTGCCCTAAAAACGATAAAAATCAAACTGTTACTTTTTTAGGACTATGAAATACAGGTCAACTATTCCCTCCTAGAAAAAAAAATCTTCTCAAAAAAAAAGGCATTAAAATTAAAAAATCTACTCCTCCAATAATCAGGGAAATTATCTACTTTTACCATAAATAAAAAAAGTCTGTTATGGAATTCGATATTCGAGAAATAATCACCGTAGGAATGGTACTTTTTGCCGTAATTGACATCGTGGGATCCATCCCGATTATCATTGATTTAAGAGCAAAACACGGACATATTGAATCCGAAAAAGCATCCATTGTAGCCGCCGTCATCATGATTGTTTTTCTTTTTGCCGGAGAAGAACTCTTAAAACTAATTGGAATCGATGTCAATTCTTTTGCTGTAGCCGGATCCTTTGTGTTGTTTTTCTTGGCATTAGAGATGATTTTAGGAATTCGGATTTACCGGGACGAAGAAGCCAGCTCTGCCTCAATTGTTCCCCTTGCCTTCCCTTTGATTGCTGGAGCCGGAACAATGACCACTTTACTCTCTTTACGCTCCCAATTTTATACCATAAATATTGTAATTGCCATTTTATTAAATATCATTTTGGTCTATATCGTTTTAAAATCATCCTCAAAAATAGAAAAATTATTAGGCGAAAACGGACTTGGTGTAATCAGAAAGACTTTTGGCGTAGTACTTCTGGCGATTGCTGTTAAATTATTCGCTGCGAATGTTAAAGGTTTGTTTGTCTAAAATATAATTTCCTAAATTTACCCTTAAATTATTGTAAAATAAAAAATCTGATTTTTTTGGAGCATTTTATTCTAAATAAATAACCCCTCCAAACATCTGCATTTTTTACCAAAAACAAAAACATCTTATGAAAATTTTCACTAACATCTTGGTATTTTTAGCAATAGCGCTAATCCTATTTAATGTTACTTTACTGGATTTCAAAAATCCATTTCAAGGAGATAGCGTAGTTGCATTTATCGGAATGGCAGCCTCTTTTTGTGCTGTATTGATTCTTCTAATATTCAGAATGTCAAAGAAAATAGAAGAAAAAACAAACGAAAAATAGCCTTGATCTTTGATGTACTTATCCTTGGCGGTGGCGTATCTAGCATGTCATGCGCTCTAGTTTTGGGTTCTGCAAACAACAAACCCTTTGTGTCTAATAAAAAAATCGGGGTGTTTACCCATCAAAAAACCTCTGCCCTTAAGGAAGCGCTATTCAATAATGTCTACGGAATCCCTGCAGGCACATTAGGCGCTGATTTATTGAAAGAAAGTACAGGACATCTTTTAGAAAAATATCCGCACATTACACAAATTCCCAACGAAAAAGTACTAAAAATTGAGGGCACCGCTCCTGAGTTTGCTGTAACTACAAATAAAAAAACCTACAAGACCCGCATAATTGTTGTAGGTGTCGGATCTGCAAATACTTTTGCTATTGAAGGTTTAATGCCATCTGTAGAACCACATCAAAAATCCCTTCCCGAAAAACAACGAATCCAACTCAAAAACAGCGATCACAAAGTCAAGGAAGGCATTTACGTGATAGGCACTTTAGCCGGATGGAGAAGCCAACTGGCCATTGCTGCAGGCAGTGGAGCTGCAGTAGCAACAGATATTCTAACTTTATGGAATGGCGGAATTCAGACTCATGCTCATGATAGCATTAGATAAATAGAATTTCATTCTGGAAAATCTCTCAAAAAATAGTGTTAGGTTTACACCTTCAATTCACTGTTTTATGGGATCATTTTTTTTGGGACTGGCAAGACTTCTGATTTTTATCGGATTTGTTTCTTTTTTTTCGATTGTGTTTTTTCTTTTTTCTTTTTTTCGAAGCAACGAAATTAACGCCCAAAAAGCTCTTATCCTGCGGGACTTTATAATTCGCACCTCAAATACCCTTTTGGGCATACGCACTATTATCTATGGCGACAAGCCGAAAGTTCAAGGACTAATCGTAGCCAATCACCGTTCCTATTTTGACCCAATTGTTATCGTAAACCAAATACATGCTTTTCCTGTAGGGAAAAAAGAAGTTGCCTCATGGCCTATGATTGGCTACATCTGCAAAATATCCGGCGTTTTATTTGTAGATAGAAAGTGTCCAAAAAGCCGACAAGAAACCGCCGAAAATATCCGAGAAGTTCTTGCCAAAGGATATTCGATCATTAATTTTCCAGAGGGAACAACAGCGGATTTGCCAACAACTCTTGATTTCAATTACGGCTCTTTTGTAATGGCTACTAAGATTAAAGCCGCCGTAATTCCTATTGCAATAGATTATAAAGAAAAAACAGACGCTTTTATTGGTGACGACACTTTCATTCCGCATTTTTTAAAATGCTTTGGAAAACGGACCACTGAAATTAAAATAACTTATTTTCCGGCTATTTATTCTGAAGATGCAGCCTGTTTATTAAGTACGTCAAAGAAAATGATAGATAACGAACTCATTCGATATAGAAAAGATTGGGACAATCAAAATTAGTTTTCTTTTTAAGGGCAAACAAAATCAAGAGTGAAATTTTCTAATTAAGCATCAAGTCCTAAGCTAATAAGCATCTCAAAAATAGAATCTTCATTTAGTGCCACTTTCTTTAAAACAGCTTTAATTTCTTCCACATTTTTTTGTTCCAGAGCATTATCAAAGTCATTTATAAGACCTCCAACATACAAACGCTCATTAACTGTCATTCCAGAAAACTTATTTTCCATACTGTGAAATATAGTGATTATTATTTTTTCAAAATTGCCTTAATCATGGCATCCTCTTTCAATATAATCTCATAATAAGACCGTTCCCCATACAATTGCCGAGCAAATTCAGCAGCCAGGTATCGTTTTACCAATGATTTGCTTTTTCCAAATTTCAAATCCAATCCGTTGCCAAAAATAAATTTCTGAAATGAATTGAAATATGCCTCTGTTTGATTCATTTTAGATTGGAACTGAGCAAAAGTGAGTCCTTTAAAGGCGCTCCGATTTTTATCCAATTGTTCGAAAACAAAATTCCCTACGATTCCCGATTGCAATAAATAAGCGGTACTTCCATTTCCATGTTCCACCTCAAGCGGTACAAAAACATCAGGAACAATACCGCCACCGCCATATACAATTTTACCTTTTTTAGTTTTGAATTGCAAGGTGTCTGAAACTTTTATACTGTCTTTTTGATATAGTTCCCCATTTTCAAAACGCGTTTCTGATTCTTTAAAATACGCTTCATTCCCTTTTGAATAGGGTTTTTGAATCGACCGGCCTGTTGGCGTATAATATCTGGCAACAGTCAAGCGAACTGCTGAACCGTCAGCAAAATCCATTTCTCGTTGCACCAATCCCTTTCCAAAAGAACGGCGGCCTACAATAGTCCCCCTATCATTATCCTGAACGGCTCCTGCAAGAATTTCACTTGCTGAAGCGCTGTTTTCATTAATTAGAATAAAAACATTTCCTTTTTCAAAACTACCTTTTTGGGTTGCAAATGTCTTGTCTATAGTACCTTTTTTGTTTTTGGTAAAAACAATCAGTTGTTTGTTTGGCAACAATTCATCCGCGATAGCAATTGCTTCTTCCATATAACCGCCACCGTTATCTCGGACATCAATAATAAGTGACTTCGCACCTCGTTGCTTAAGTGCAGACAAATTTTGCATAAACTCCTTGTAAGTAGTTTCGGCAAAACGATTTATTTTTATGTATCCTGTCGCATTACTCAAGAGCAAAGCGGCATCAACACTTTTTAAGGGAATAACATCGCGTTTTAGTTTTAGCTTGAGTTTTTTACGTTCTGATTTTCTATATATTGTAAGCTCAATATTAGAACCTACGGCCCCTTTTAATTTAGAAAACAAACTGTCTGTGGGCAACTTACGTCCGAACAATTTGGTTTTATCAGCATATAGAATCCGATCACCTGATTTTATTCCTGCTTTTGCCGAAGGTCCGTTTTCTACAGGTTTTATGACCGCTACAGAATCTTTATACATATAAAAATTCACTCCTATTCCCACAAAATTACCCTTCATGCTTTCCATTACCTGTTGCTGCTCGCTAGCGGGAATATATACGGAATGCGGATCAAGTTGCGCAAGAATATTATCAACGGTAAGATTTACAATAGAATCCGTATCAACCGCATCAACGTATTCAGTATCAATAAAATCAATGAGTGTATTCAGCTTAGTTTTAGAATTATTTTTAGCTGTGAAATCAGCTCTACCGGGAAAATGCAACATCCCGCCCAACACAACGCCAAAAGCAAGTGTTGAGAAAAGGAGTAGTGGTAAATATTTTGTATTAAATTTCATATAAAGTTATCATTAAAAAAATAATATAACCTGACGTGCATCATCGTTTTAATTTTTTTTGCACGTTCTTTTATTCCTCCAAAACTGGAATATGCTCAACCTCTACTCCGGCTTTTATCAAAAACTGAATGCCGGAATCATCGCGATAGCCATTGTGATAGACCACTCTTTTTATTCCCGACTGGTGAATCAATTTACTGCACTCCTTACAAGGTGAAAGTGTGATATACAAGGTGGCTCCTTCACAGGACTGTGTGGATCGCGCTACCTTGAGGATCGCATTTGCCTCAGCATGTAAAACATCCCAGCGGGTTAATCCTTGCTCATCTTCACAACAGTTTTCAAAACCGGAGGGCGTTCCGTTATACCCATCTGAGATTATCATTCTGTCACGCACAATAATTGCACCAACTTGTTTTCGTTTACAATAGGACAGCAAGCTCCATTCTTTGGCAATTCTAAGGTATGCTTTGTCGTATTTATTTAATTTTTTTTCGTTCATTTTATCTTATCCAGATTTCACTTTCCACAATCATTGGTATCACTACTCCTATTATAAATGCTGACATTACTAATGTCCAGTCGCGTTTTGAAAATCTAAAAACAGTCTGAACAATGTAGGCTAAAATCAAAACCAAAAAAACCACTACAATCTGGGCGGCTTCTATACCTAGTGCAAATTCTGACAGTGGCAAGACTTTAGACATAGCATTTCCTCCAAGAATCGATTTGAAATAATTTGAAAAACCCAACCCATGAATTATCCCAAAGAAAAGCGTGATAAAAAACATCAGATTGAGGCTTTCTTTCTTGCTCGATTTTCCTGCCGTAAAAAGATTAAACAATGCGGTTATCACAATTGTAATTGGGATTAACAACTCAACAATATTTACTTTTATGGCAATTATACCAAAAACAGAAAGCAGTAAAGCCATGGTATGACCAATGGTAAAAAGGGAAACCAAAAGTACAATTCGCTTCCAGTCCTTGAAAGAAAAAGGAACCGCTAGGGCGATTAAAAATAAAACATGATCATAAGCGTGAATATCCAAAACGTGTTTTAATCCTATTTGAAAGTAAATCCAAAATTCTGACATCAGTAAAGTATTAAGTTGATAAAGGGTTGTAAACTTACGATTAATTTTGAAAATGATTCATTTGAACATTCAAATAAATACAAATCAAAAGCAGGTATGTCGAAAGAAAAAATATAAAAAAAATAAAAATTAATACTTTAAAATAGATATATCTTTGTACGATACAAAAACCACAATTATGTCATTTTCAGATTTATTTGATAGCGAATTCAAACAAAGAAATAGAGGTCATTTTTCATCTATTGTCCGCGTAGCACTAACTGACGAGAAGATTTCTCCAGAAGAAAAAGCATTTGTAGATAAATTAGCCGTTCGATTAGAAATTTCTCCTGCAGAATATGAAGAAATTTTACAGGATCCGCTAAAATACCCTATCAATCCTCCTTATTTATATGAACAAAGGATAGAGCGACTGTATGATTTAGCCAGAATCGTTCATGTTGACCACCATTTAGGAGACAAACAAGAGCTGATGTTACGAAAAATTGGCATTGGAATAGGATTTGACCCTGAAAATATAAATCAAATTGTAGAAAATGCTCTTCTGCTTGTAGAAAAAGAAGTAGATTTGGATACGTTCATTACTGAAATACAAAATATCAATACGTAGATTATACCTATAAAAAAGCTTCCGCCAAGACGGAAGCTTTTTGTTTTTAGTACTTGCTTAGTTTTGCTTTAAGCATAAATTCTTCCGATTTTTCAACCATATTGTAGCTTCCACAGAAAAAAGGAACACGCTGATGCAGTTCCGTTGGTTCAATTTCCATCACCCGATCAAATCCATCCGATGCTTTTCCTCCAGCCTGTTCTGCGATAAAAGCTAATGGGTTGCATTCATACAACAATCGTAATTTCCCTTTGGATGCTTTTGAACTTGTAGGATATAAATAAATCCCTCCTTTAATCATATTGCGATGAAAGTCAGAAACTAAACTTCCGATGTATCGAGAAGTATAAGGCCTGTCTCCTTCTTCCAGCTGACAATATTTGATATAATCCTTTACTCCTTGCGGAAAATGGACATAATTACCTTCATTGATGGAATAAATATGGCCATCGGTTGGGAATTTCATTTTAGGATGAGACAAGTAAAAAGTACCAATAGCAGGATTCAGCGTAAATCCGTTCACACCGTGCCCAGTTGTATAAACTAACATAGTCGAAGTCCCGTAAATCACATAGCCTGCAGCAACCTGATTGATCCCCGGCTGTAAAAAATCTTCCAACGTAACTGGAGTTCCTATTGGGGTAATTCTCCTGTAAACCGAAAATATTGTCCCTACAGAAACATTAACATCAATATTAGACGAGCCGTCAAGGGGATCCATCAACACTACATATTTATTATTGTGGCTGTGGTCACTTCCTTCCACAGTAATGAAATCATCATTTTCTTCAGAAGCGATTCCGCATACGATCTCGCGATTAATTAATGTTTGAATAAAAACTTCATTGGCATATACATCTAGTTTTTGCTGATCTTCCCCCTGTATGTTTTGCTCTCCGGCAGCACCCACAATATCAACCAGTCCAGCTTTGTTTACTTTATAATTGACTACCTTGGCAGCCAATCGGATGGAGTTGATAATTCGAGATAATTCGCCGGACGAATATTGAAAAGCATTCTGGTTTTCAATGATAAATTCTCCAAGTGTTTTGTTGCGTTCTTCCATTAAGAAATCGTTGTAGTTGTTTTGAAGTCACAAATATCGTTTTTTTTGTGAAATTGATTTGAAAAATAGTTGCTTAGTTTAACCGTATTGTATATTTGCTGATTAAAACATAAAATTAATACGTAAAAATCTAATTTTATTGCGATATTGAAGCATTAAAATAAAAAATTATGAAATGAGCCGTATTGGAGATTGATCCAATAGCCAATCGAAAAAGCAAATTTCTTATTCAACTAAAAAACACAAATACATCCCGCACATGACGATCAGAAAAGGAAATCCTGAAGATATGGAAGCTGTTTTAGGGCTCATTCAAGAATTAGCAACATTCGAGAAAGAACCCGATGCCGTCCTTGTAACTGTTGCCGATTTAATTCGAGATGGTTTTGGCCCGGTGCCACTATTTCATGTTTTTGTTGCCGAGGTTCAAGCGGACCCGAGCAATAGCGAACAGGCAAAGCAAATCGTAGGTATCGCCTTGTACTACTACCGATTTTCTACTTGGAAAGGAAAAACAATTCACCTGGAAGATTTAGTGGTAAAAGAGACAATGCGTGGCACCGGATTAGGATATGCTTTATATTCTGAAATTATAAAACAGGGTAAAAAAGATCAGGTTCGAAGAGTAGAATGGAATGTATTGGACTGGAATACTCCAGCAATAGAATTTTATGAAAAATCAGGCGCCAAAGTACTCCGTGATTGGTATGTTGTTCACATGGACGAATTGGGAATCACCAATTTTGTAGAGAATAAATTGAAATAAAATAAAGAACAATTTTTGTTTAAAATATGAGAGTATTCAAATTTGGAGGAGCTTCTGTAAAAGATGCTGAAGGAATTAAAAACGTGTATGACGTTTTACAAAAAGTGGGCTATGAAGACGTATTGTTGGTCGTTTCTGCAATGGGAAAAACCACAAACGCGCTCGAGGTTGTCATAAAAAATTATTTCGATAAATCCGCTGAATTAAATTCATCTGTTCAAGAAGTAAAAAAGTACCACAATCAAATTTTGATAGATTTATTTGAGGACGAGAAAAACGAAGTCTTCAAAGCTGTTAACACTCAATTTTCAGATTTAGAGTATTTCCTGACCCACAATAAATCACCCAATTATAATTTTGTCTACGATCAAATTGTCAGTTATGGCGAATTAATTTCGACCACAATCCTAAGTCATTTCATGAATTTCATGGGCATAAAAACACAATGGCTGGATGTTCGGAATTTCATAAAAACCAATGCTACATATAGAGATGCAGAAGTAGATTGGGAATTGACACAGAAAAACATTGCCAAAAACGTAAAACGTAAAACACTAAACATTACACAAGGATTCTTAGGTTCTGACGAAAATAACTTTACCACCACTTTAGGCCGAGAAGGATCTGATTATACGGCTGCAATTTTTGCGTATTGCTTAAATGCCGAAAGCGTGACCATCTGGAAAGATGTTCCCGGAGTAATGAATGCCGATCCACGATATTTTGAAAATGCGAGTTTATTGAATCAGATTTCGTACCGTGAAGCCATAGAACTGGCTTTTTATGGGGCAACGGTTATTCACCCAAAAACACTACAACCCTTGCAAAAAAAGGAAATTCCGTTGTATGTAAAATCCTTTATAAATCCGTTACTAAAAGGAACGAGCGTTTCCAAAGGAGTCGACTTAGAACCTTATTTACCGTGTTTCATCGTCAAAAGAAACCAACTTTTGATTTCGCTTTCCTCTATCGATTTCTCTTTTATCATGGAAGAAAACATCAGCGAAATTTTTGCATTATTCCATCAATTCAAAATAAAAGTGAACTTGATTCAGAATTCAGCAATTAGTTTCTCCGTATGTGTAGAAGATAAATTTGACAATTTCAAAGCCCTGAATGCTATCTTGTCTAAAAAGTTTAAAGTAGAGTTTAATGAAAACGTCACCTTATACACCATCCGACATTTTAACGAAACAGCAGCCGAAACCGTTGAAAAAAACAAAGTTGTGTTATTGAAACAGGTCAGTCGGGAAACCATACAAGTGATCACAAAAGAAGTGTAACCCTTAAAAAACATGCGCAACCCAAAATATAAATGGAGATCAGAAATTGATTCTGATCTCCATTCTTTTAATACTTTAAAACCCAAACGCTAAAATCAAAACCTTTTGTAATTATCAAATTATAAATACTACTTTTGACACTTTCGAGTTATAGTATTTATGTTGAAAAAATTACTTTTTTGGACTGTAATAAGCTGTATTTCTGGGCTCCACGCACAGGAAATAAATTCGTTGTACAAAACCAAAAAAATCCCTTTTTCCCGTGACACCATTCATCTTGAAAAAGAAAGCATTAATTCCAGTTTTTTCAAATTGCTTGACGCCAATGGCAAACCCATCGAAATCACTTTTTATACGGTAAATTTCAGTGAAGGGACTTTGTTTTTAAAAGAAAACAGCGCCCAATACAACGATTCAATAACCGTACACTATTTGAAATTTCCGGAGATCCTTACTAAAGAATACCGCATTTATGATTCTGCCAAAGTAGTAAGCAACGAAGCCGGATCAGGTGATTTATATACCCTCAAAAATAAAAACCCAAATAAAAATGTGCCTTTTGACGGCTTGAACACATCCGGAAGTATTACCCGTGGCATTACCATAGGAAACAATCAAAATGCCGTTTTGAACTCCAATTTAGACTTACAAATCACAGGAAAAATCTCTGAAAAAGTAAGCTTAAGAGCCTCCATTCAAGACAGTAACATTCCGCTGCAGGATGGCGGTTATTCCCAAAAATTAGACCAGTTCGATAATGTATTCATGGAATTATTCAGTGCCGATTGGAACATTCGAGCGGGTGATATTTTTCTAGAGAACAAGAAATCCCAATTCCTGAATTTCAATAAAAAAGTGCAGGGACTCGCCACCACCTTCACCTTTGGAACCGAAGAAAACAAAACAAATGTATTTGCCTCAGCAGCGCTGGTCCGAGGACAATATGCAAAAAGCGATATCGCGGGCCAAGAAGGCAATCAGGGTCCCTATAAATTAAAAGGGCAAAATGGAGAGCTGTATGTACTCGTTATTTCAGGATCAGAGCGGGTGTATGTAAATGGCGTTTTATTAAAACGAGGCGAAAACAATGATTATACGATTGATTATAATGCGGGTGAAATCGTGTTTACCCCGCTTTTCACGATTACTTCCGAAATGCGAATTGCCATAGAATACCAATATTCAGATCGAAATTACACTCGATTTATAACCTATGCAGGCGCCACGCACGAAAATAAAAACTGGAGTTTTGGAGGCTATTTATATTCGGAAAACGACCTGAAAAACCAACCTTTACAACAAAATTTATCCCAAGAACAAGCCCAGATACTAGTTAATTCAGGAGACAATCCAGATTTAATGGTTGCCCCGTCAGCATTTGCAGATTCCTATTCTGAAAACAAGGTGCTGTACCGAAAAACAATCCTCAATGCTGTGGAAATTTTTGAGTACTCAAATGAAGCACAGCAGGAATTATTCAATGTACGATTTACTTTAGTAGGACTGAATAATGGAAATTATATTTTGACAAATTCAGCCACGATCACCCGGGTTTATGAGTATATAGCTCCCATTAACGGCGTTCCGCAAGGAAATTATGAACCCATCATACAATTGATTGCTCCTACAAAAATCCAAGTGGCCACCTTTTTAGGGAAATACAATCCCACTGAAAAAACGGTACTCGATTTTGAAATTGGTCTCAGCAATAACGACAGCAATTTATTTTCGCCCGTTGACGATGCAAACAATCAGGGCCTGGCTGCAAAAATCAATGCCAAGCAACGGCTTTTTTCAAAAAAATGGCACGTAGATGCTTTTGCGAATTATCAATTTATTCAGCGAAATTTCAGGGCTGTAGAACGGTTGTACAACATCGAATTTGACCGGGATTGGAACTTAGGAACTGCGGCTATAGGAAATCAAAGTTTGTTAATTTCCGGACTGCAATTGGATTTAAACCCTAAACCCAACTCAACAAACAAAGGACTATTGATGTATCAGTTTGAAAAACTGGATTTTTCGGGAAATTTTTCGGGAAATCGACATGTTTTAAATGGCTTGTTTCAAATAAAAAACTGGACTTTTCAAAATCAAGGCAGTTCCCTAAAAAGTGACGGAACGATTTCATCCTCTGAATTTTTAAGAAACCAATCCCAAATCCGTTTTCATTTTGACAAAAACTGGATTGGCTCTCGCTTGCGCTTAGAGGACAATCAGGAGAAAAATAAAATTTCAAATGAATTTTCGGCTTTGAGTCAAAAATTTACAGAGTCCGGATTTTTTACCGGTCGCGGAGACAGCACCAAAGTTTTTGTAGAATTGGGATACCTAAGAAGATCCAATGACAGTTTACAAAATGGACTGATCCAAAGGGTCAATTCGTCTCAGACTTTCCTTTTGAAATCAAAATTGATTCAAACTAATAAAAGCGATTTATCCCTATATGCTAATTACAGAATCTTGGATTTTGTGGATGCAACAAGAAAAAGAGAACCTACGTTAAATTCCAGAATAATTTATACGGATCGTTTTTTCAATCAATTGATACAAAGCACAACGGTTTATGAAACGAATTCCGGGACCATTCCCCAACAGGAATTCACGTATCTGGAAGTTCCTGCGGGCCAGGGAATTTACACCTGGAACGACTATAACGGCAATGGAATTCAGGAATTACAGGAGTTTGAAGTCGCCACGTTTATTGACCAGGCAAAATTCATCCGCATCTTTCTTCCCAACAGGGTTTACATAAAAACACATCAAAACAAATTCTCGCAATCCGTGACCCTGAATCCCAATCAATGGCAGAACGAAAAAGGTTTTAAGAAAATACTTTCGTATTTCTACAATCAAACCGCTTTTATAATCGACCGAAAAACTAGAAGTGAGGGTGATAATTTCGAATTAAATCCGTTCAGCAGTTCTACTGAAAATGTGTTGGGATTAAACTCGAGTTTAAGGAACAGTTTGTTTTACAATAGAGGAAAACAAAACCACTCCGCCACGTATTCCTATCTGCAAAATAAAACTAAAAACTTGTTGTCTATAGGTTCTCAAGAGGCTACCAACAATTCGCATCAATTGCAGTACAATCATTTGTACCAGAAAAGCTGGCTGCTAGGTTTTTTTGCCAAAACGATACAAACAACCATTGAATCAGAAAATTTCCCGGAGAAAAACTATGCTATAAACGGTTATCAATTAGCTCCTAAAATCAGTTATCTATTTTCTAAAAGCACGAGCTGGGACCTCTTTTATGAATTACAGAATAAAAAAAACCAAATTGGGGTTTCAGAAACGCTGCTGCAAAACCGTTTTGGAACTGCCTTTTCGTATGCAGGTACAAAAAAATTCACGATGAACGGCGAAGTCTCTTTTTACCAAAATAAATTCGAAGGAAATGAATTCTCTTCGGTTGGATTTCAAATGCTGGAAGGGCTACAAACCGGACAAAACATCACTTGGAGGCTTCTTTTACAAAAAAATATCACCCAGTTTTTAGATGTTAATTTTAATTATCAGGGTCGGAAAAGTGAAACAACCCAGGCCATACATACTGGAAATATTCAATTGAGAGCCTATTTTTAATACCACAATTTAATAGTTTGGTAATGCCCTCGCAATATTAAATACACGTTCATTGTCTATCTTTCAAATTTAAACCACTAAACTACAGAGCCACATGGATTTGAATGCCAACCAACAAACTATTTTGATTGCGCCATTAAACTGGGGCTTAGGCCATGCTACACGTTGTATTCCAATTATTAAGGCCTTATTAGAGAACAACTACATTCCTATAATTGCTTCTGATGGAATTGCATTGGCTTTGCTAAAAAAGGAATTCCCTACTGTACAAACGCTGGAACTGCCATCCTACCAGATAGAATATGCAAAAAATGGAGCTCACTTTAAATGGAAATTATTAAAAAATAGCCCAAAAATGCTTGAAGCAATTTGGGAAGAAAAAAAAATAATTAAAAAATGGATCTCAAAATATAGGATTGACGGGATTATATCCGACAACCGACTGGGTGTGTTCAGCAAAAAAATTCCTTCGGTATTTATTACCCATCAATTGAATGTAATGACTGGCAATACCACTTGGATTACCAGTAAGATCCACCAACATATTATAAAAAAATACACAGAATGCTGGGTTCCAGATCTTGCCGGATCAATTAATCTAACCGGAAAAATGGGACATGTTGACGATCCAAATCTCAAAATTAGATACATTGGTCCTTTGAGTCGATTGCAAAAAAAATTAGTCCCAAAAAAATATGATTTAATGATTATTCTTTCCGGACCAGAACCTCAGCGCGGCTTGCTGGAGGATTCCCTGAAAAAAGAAATCGCACGATACCGCGGGAATGTCATATTTATTGAAGGAAAGATTGAAGCTGAACAAATAGTAACACAAATCAATCCTGTT
This sequence comes from Flavobacterium sp. GSP27, assembly GCF_003970395.1. NCBI lineage: Bacteria > Pseudomonadati > Bacteroidota > Flavobacteriia > Flavobacteriales > Flavobacteriaceae > Flavobacterium > Flavobacterium sp. GSP27. The sequence goes on from NZ_RYDP01000004.1 coordinate 149,037, forward strand.
ACCTATTATAATTACATGAATTCTTTCCAGTTAGAGCAGGCTTTTAACGAAAGTGAAATGGTGCTGTGCCGTTCCGGATACACCACAATTATGGATCTAGCCCAACTCCGTAAAAAGGCTTTTTTTATTCCAACTCCAGGCCAATACGAACAGGAATATTTAGCCAGAAAGCTAAAAAAAGAAGGGTTAGTTCCCTATGCAAATCAAGACGATTTCAAAATTGAAAATCTTAGTGAAGTAGCGTCCTACCGTGGTTTACAAACCTTGCATTGCAATATTGACTGGAAATCGCTTTTTGATATTTTCCAAAACACAAAAATAAGTACCCTTAACCCCTAAAAACCCATTCTCTCAAATGGTTTTTTTAAGATTAGTATTGAATGTTTACCAAAAAAAGAAGCACTCCTGAATTACAGATTTGTACCTTTTGAATTAGCATGGTTATTGAATTCTTTGAATAATTCGAGTAAGTGCATCGTTGCTTTTATCAAATCATTAGTTTCTAAAAGTAACGCGAAATACAACTTGCTGTTTTTAGGACTGGTTTCTACCGTTCTAATTCTTTCAATTTGTTTTTTAATTAATTTAGATACTTGATCGTAAATCTCCATTTTGGTTTCTAAAAGAACATCAATTTTGTCAAACGAACCTTCTTGAAAAATAACAATAATATCTTCAAATAATTTTTCAAGCTTATTGTCTAAGCTTTTCAAATCCCTAATTTGATTGAATTTTAATTGTTTGTGATTGTTATTGATATGTGCATAGCTGTTTTGTGAGATGAATCCAAGGGACTGAATCATGTCTTGAAGATAACCCAAAATCATGACATAAAACATACTGCCCTCGGCCGAGGTTTCATCCAGATTCTTTATAAAATAGTATACATTACTCTTTAATTCATCGACTTCTTTTTCGAGTTTTTTGAGGTCTTTTTTATTCTCCTTTAACTTCCCTAAATCCTGAAGGCTAAGATTTTCGATAACCTCTCTATAAATCGTGTTTGAACCGCTTATCACTCTGGAAATCTGAATGGTACACTCCCTAATAACTTCATTTATGGTAACAATATCTTCTCTTTTCAAGAGCAATAATTCTTGCTGGGCTTTTATGGTTTTAGTATGCTTTCTTGAACTTCGATACAAAAGAATTCCTAATCCAACCAGCAATCCGATGAAAGCATATACTTGACCTACTTTGAGGAAATACGCAAAGATAAAGGCCGAAACAAATGCAACAATTGCTGTTACAAACCATCCCCCAATCACATTAAAAACCCCTGCAATACGATACACTGCGCTTTCGCGGTCCCAAGCTCGATCTGCAAATGAAGTTCCCATGGCCACCATAAAAGTAACATAAGTTGTAGAAAGTGGCAACTTTAAAGAAGTCCCTATCGATATCAAAATACTGGCTACCATCAAATTTACAGCCGCACGAACCATATCAAAAGCAGGTTCGTCTTTTCGTTTTTTTCCTTTGACTTCCGGTTTCTCAAATTGCTTATCAATTTTGATTTGGATTGATTTTGGTAAAAAATAATTAATTCCCAGTCCGATATAAACACCAAATCGCACAATATATCTGGATAACATATTGGGTGAAAAACGCTCTACGCCATCACCCTGTCTGGATAAATTAAGGCCGGTCTCGATGACAGTTTTGGCTTTTTTTGAAGTCCAAAGTGTTATAACCATAACCACTCCTGCAAAAACTAAAAAATAAAATGGCGCCACAATATTATCATTAGCCAAAGCTCCCATCATAAATTGATCTCCAGAAATTCCTGAACCATTGAAAATTTCATAGGAATTATAGGCCGCAATAGGAACGCCGATAAAGTTAACCAAATCATTCCCGGCAAAAGCTAAAGCCAAAGCAAAAGTCCCCACTATGATGATTACTCGGAGAATATTTATTTTGAAGAAAGTCATCAACACTTGAGAAAGCAGTGTAAAAAAAACAAAATTTACTCCTATTATCAGTAATTGATTGCTTTTTATCCAGACATGAGTAGCTTGATCGATGAAAGAAACTCCTTTCAATCCTTTAATCAGGATAAAAAAAGTAATCGCAGTAATGGCTAATCCTCCAAAAACTGCACCTATATATTTGACTCTTTTTTCATATTGAAAAGTAAAAATTAGTCGAGAAACATATTGCACAAAACTTCCAAGAGTGAAAGAAAGAATGACAGACAGTAGGATACTAAAAACAATTTGTGATGCTTTTTCAGTGTTGATATAATCACTTAAAGTATCAAAACTATCATCCAAAACATAAATTTTATAGACTGCCAAACAGAGCGCTGCCCCTAAAAGTTCAAAAATAATGGATACTGTTGTCGAAGTTGGTAATCCTATTGAGTTAAAAACATCTAATAATATAATATCTGAGATCATTACGGCCAGGAAAATAATCATAACATCATTAAAACTAAACATGCCGGGAACAAAAATACCACTTCGGGCAATTTCCATCATACCACTGGAAAATAGCGCTCCTACTAAAATACCTAGACTGGCCACAATCATAATAGTACGAAACGACACTGCTTTAGAACCAATTGCCGAATTTAAGAAATTTACTGCGTCATTACTAACCCCGACAACTAGATCAATTATTGCCAAAATGCCTAAAACCACAAGCATTACTATATATATTTGTTCCATATCTGTATTTAAAGTGAAAGGTGAAATTTTGTTTGCTCTGATGGAATTAGTTGGCCTTCAAAACAACTGTCTCATTGTACGACAACCTCATGATGATTTATGCCTGAGTGTTGCTTTATACTTAAAAAAAGAGTCGTGATGGTACGGTTACAATTGGATGTCATCATAAATATACCACAACAAACTTCCGGTGTCTTTTGCAAATATGACCCTCGAAAGTAAGACTGCCGTTACTAAATTATTATTTTGACATCAACTTAATAACATCAATAACACAAGTGAATGATCCTAAAATAATTGTGCTTATTAGGTAAAGGATATTATTAATTCTATTTGACCTGAAGGAATTTAGATGGCCGTACTTATTCCCCTGACTTGGATTTTTCCAGGGTAAATGAAAACTCAGATCCAACATGATACGTGCTGTCTACATAAATTTTCTCGTCATGTGCTTCGATAATATGTTTTACTATGGACAATCCCAGCCCAGAGCCTCCCTCTGTTCTTGCTCCGCTTTTATCTACTCTATAAAAACGTTCAAAAAGTCTTGGGATATTTTTTTTCTCAATTCCTTCTCCGTTATCGGTGACACGAACGATGACTTTTTCTGCTGTCAAATCCTCAATACTTACTTCGGTAGAACCCTTTAATTTTCCGTATTTGATTGAGTTTACAATAAGGTTCATCACCACTTGTTGTATTTTTTCCTGATCTCCAATGACCATAACGGGTTTGTTGTATTTCATGTCAAACATCAACAAAATATCTTTTTTAGATGCTTTCATTTCGAGCAAATCAAATACATTCTGAACGAGTTTAACGATGTCAAACTCGACAATTTCCAGATGCAAATCCCCTATTTCGAGTTTGGTAATCATGTCCAGATCCTGCACAATGTAGATCAGTCTTTCGACTCCTTTTTCGGCGCGTTCCAGGTATTTTTTTCGGATTGTTTTGTCATTCATGGCTCCGTCAAGTAAGGTTGACAGATAGCCCTGAACCATAAAAAGAGGTGTTTTTAGTTCGTGAGAGACATTGCCTAGAAATTCTCTCCGGTATTCCTCCCGAACTTTTAAGGTTTCAATTTCCAGCTTTTTGTCAGTAGCAAACTTCTTGACTTCCCTTGTAAGAGTCGCCATGTCCGTTGTTATGGGCTGGTTTCTGAAGGTGCTAGATTCTAATAAAGAAACGTCATCGTATATTTTTTTTACCTTTTTATAAATAAAACGCTCCACCCGATATTGAATCACTATAAATGAAAAAGTAGCAATTGAAATGGCAAAAATCAGGCTAAACTGGTAGGAAAAAGTAAAAAAAAGGTAAATCAGCAAACTAACCAATGCAGTAGAAAAAAGGGTAATATACAGGGCCGACTTTACGGCAAAACGATATGTTTTTTTAAAATTTATTGTCATTTATACTTCAAACTTATATCCCACTCCTTTTATTGTTTTGAACAACTCTTCGCCAATTTTTTCACGTAATTTTCTGATGTGAACATCTATAGTTCTACCACCAACAACTACTTCATTGCCCCACACTTTATCCAGAATTTCATCTCTTTTGAAAACTTTTCCCGGTTTTGAAGCCAATAAATAAAACAATTCAAATTCTTTTCTGGGTAAGGCAATTTCGATATTATCTTTTACAATTTTGTATTCCTCCCGATTGATTTCGATTCCACCAACATTAAGAGTTTCGCTATTTTGTTCTTTTTCTTTTAATCGGCGCAGTAAGGCTTTTACTTTACTGACTAATAATTTAGGCTTTATTGGTTTAGTGATGTAATCATCAGCTCCGGCATCAAAGCCCGCAACTTGAGAGTAATCTTCGCTTCTGGCGGTTAAAAAAGTTATGATTACATTACTGAGTTCCGGTATTTTTCTGATGTTCTCGCAAGCTTCCATGCCATCCATTTCCGGCATCATTACATCCATTATAATTAGGTCCGGCAATTCTTTTTTAGCGATTGCTATAGCCTCTTTCCCGTTTGTGGCAGTACTGATTTGATATCCCTCTTGAGCGAGATTATACCCTACAATTTCTAAGATATCCGGTTCATCGTCTACTAGTAGAATTTTAGTATTTTTTTTCTTCATAAAGCACCAAAAATTATTTTGAATTGTAAATGTAATCATAAATGAGCTATTGAAAAGCTGTTAACGGTAATTTAATATTGAGGCCTCTTTATGATGTAAAATAAAACATAATCATAACAAACCAATAACTTACATTTTACATTTCGGCTGTTACTTTGCAAAAAATTTAAACCAGATGAAATTCAAATTATTATTTTTAACGTTATTTATAACCGCTGTTTCTTTTTCACAGAGCAAAGGAACTATAGCAGGTGTCTTGACAGATAAGGATACTAACAACCAATCATTACCATTTGCTAACGTTCTCATTAAAGGAACTAATATAGGAACAAATACTGATATTGATGGTAAATATGCCATAACAATACTTCCCGGAAAATATACTTTACAGTTTAGTTTTGTAGGATATGAATCTGTAGAAGTTCCTGTAACAGTAGTTGCTAATCAAACTGTAACATTAAACAAAACTTTAGGTTCCGGAAGCTACAAACTAGAAGATGTAGTGGTGCGATCTACTGTAAATAGAGAAAAGGAAACCGCTCTTTTATTAGATCAAAAACAAGCGGTCGTGATAAAACAAAGTATCGGTTCACAAGAAATGGCTCGTAAAGGGGTAAGCGATGTTGAGGAAGGATTAACGAAAATTACCGGAATTACAAAAGTAGACGGAAGAGGTTTATTTATTAGAGGTTTAGAAGACCGTTATAATAACTTGTTGATAAACGATCTACAATCCCCTTCTAATAGTCCTTTCAAAAAAATTATTCCTTTGGATTTATTTCCTACTGACGTTGTAGGAGTTTTAAATGTATACAAAACATTCAATCCTAATATTTCAGGAGATTTTGCTGGAGCGACTGTCAATATTGAAACACCTCAGCCGAAAAATATCACAAAATTGAATATTGGTTTTGGTTATACCACAAACAACAATCTTGAAGCATTTTTGCTGTCCAATGATGCAAATTCTACTAAAGGGTCTTTAGGAATGCTTGGGAATGACAGAGCACTTCCTAGTGCTTTTGGTTCTGTTCCTAACGGTGCAGAACTTTCTCCTTCAGAATATGAAAATGGTTTTGGTAAAAAATCATGGGACGTTAACAATACTAAAAGCCCCTTGAATTCAAGCATTGGATTTTTACATGCTCAAAAATTCAATCTTAAAAACGAAAGTAATATAAGTTACATTATGTCTTTCAATTTTGATAATAAATACTCTTACAGAGAAGGTGTAGACAGAACCTTCAACCTTGGACAGAGTAATTACGATAATAATTTATACAACAAGCAATATAGTTATCAGACTACTTTTTCTGGATTAGCTGGAATGAAATACAAAACAAACCGATTCAACTTAAACTTCAATACTTTTTTAATTAAAGCGACTGACAGTAAAATTCAAGATCAAATAGGATATGTTAATAGTGCTGCCAATATTACTGATAATCTAATACGAATGAACCAATATGAGGAATCTAAGTATTGGAATACACAATTATTTGGAGACTATAAGTTAACTGAAGATGGCAAACATTCCCTTAAAGCTGGAGGTTCTTATGTAAAGACTTCATTCCAACAGCCCGACCGAAAATTCATTACAGGACGAATAAATGACAATCAAATTGACATGATATACGGTGGTAATAATTTAAACCGTCAATATCTAGACGTAAAAGGAAACTTTTATTATTCGTCTCTCTTAGAATATAATTTAAAATTTGGAAATGAAGAAGAATCCAATAAATTATCAATAGGATATAATAGCTCCCTAAATGACATGCAGTCTACTTATCGCTTCTTTTCAGGGAAAAGCAGAACTAATACACAACCTTACACTGCAAATGTCAACACTGTTAGTGAGAATATTAATCAAGACATAAACAATGGAATTGTATATGTTAAAGAGGAATCCAATGGTGATTATAAAGTCAAATTAAATCAGTTCGTTAATGCGGGATACTTCAATTTGTTCATGAATATTGGAGAAAAATGGGATTTAAATGCTGGAATTAGAGCAGAAAGCTCTACTCGTGAAATAAAATATAGAGAGCAAGGCGATCCTTTTGGAAGCGCTTATCGCAAAAAAACTGATGATAAACTTGATATCTTACCGTCAGTAAATGCAAAACGTATTTTGAATGAAAACAGCAACCTTAGACTTTCATTAGCAAAAACAATCACTAGACCTGTAGCTGTGGAATTGTTACCAATAAATTACATTAATGCTGACGGAACCTCTGAAAGTGGAAATAAAGATTTGAAGGATAGCGAAAACTACAACGTAGATTTTAAATACGAATTATTTCCTAATAATAAAGAAATGTTTGCAATAGGAGTATTTGGAAAAATGATTAATAATCCAATTGAAAGAGTATTCAAACCTACTGCGAATAGTGGTGGTCAGATTACTACTTTTAAAAACTCGCAGCAAGCCGTTATTTATGGTGCCGAAATAGAAATGCTAATCCAATTGAGCAGAATAAACGAATCGCTTTCTAATTTCTCTCTAGGTTTCAACACATCATTAATGAGTACTGATGTTAAAATTGATCTTAAAAAACAAGGAAATGAATTAGAAAACAGTACCAACCGTAAATTACAAGGTGCTTCAAGCTGGTTAATTAATTCTGATTTAAAGTATGATTTCATTCTTAACAAAGATTGGAAAAACTCTATGACCTTAGTGTATAACGTTTATGGAGATAGAATCTTTGCTGTAGGTTCTTCAGGAATTGATCATATCTACGAGAAATCTTTTAGTAAATTAGATTTTGTCTGGACAAATTCTATTTCTAAAAGTATTGAACTTAAATTTGGAATAGACAATATACTAAATCCAAGCTATAAAAAAGAGTTAGGAAGGAAAAGCACTTTGAACATTACTGAAGACTCTCTAGTTTTAAGAGAATTCAAAAAGGGTGTTGGGTTCTCCTTTACTATAGGGTATACGTTTTAAAAACCAAAAAAAGAGCTGTAACGGCTCTTTTTTTGGTTTTTATATAACGTAAACTTTACATCAAATTGATTGTTATATAATACTTTAGTAACAATTACATAACTAAATTACAAAAACTCTAGAGTAATTTTGATTAAAATAATAAACAAAAAAACTTATAATTTTAAATTATTAAAAATGAAAAAATTAGTATTTAGTCTTGCATTACTTACCTTGGTTTTTACAAGTTGCACATCAAGTGATAATGAAACAGTAACAACTACACCAACTGCAACAGGCGATATCACAGGTGACGTTACAACATCAAAAACCTACACTAAAGGTACTTACAAATTGATTGGAGCCGTAAGAATTAAAAGTGGTGCAACACTAACTTTTGAAGCGGGCTCAGTAATTACTGCTGACGTTACGGATGGTTCTGATGTTCTATTAGTAGAAAATGGAGGGAAATTAAATATTTCAGGTACAGCTGCAGAGCCTGTTGTCTTTACTGAAAAATCAAAAACTGCAGGTTCTTGGGGTGGTATTATCATGTTTGGTGATGCTCCAATTGTATCAGGAAAAACAAGTGATGGAACTCCGATTACAACAGCAACTTCTGAAGATGGTACAAATATTGTTTACGGAGGTACAAATGCATCACATAATGGTGGTTCATTAAAATATGTACGAGTAGAATACGCTGGTAAAAAGATTCTTGATGGAAATTCTGAGATGAATGGATTTTCATTTTATTCAGTAGGTTCCGGAACAGTTTTAGAAAATCTTGTAGCTTATAAAGGAGCCGATGACGGTTTTGAGTTTTATGGAGGAACTGTAAGCGCTAAAAATCTTATTTCATACGGTAATACAGATGATTCTTTTGACTGGCAAGATGGATGGCAAGGTCAAGCAAATACTAACTGGTATGCTTATCAAACTGGAGCTGGAAATTACGGAATGGAAATCGAATCGAAAAGTGTAAATAATTCATTTGGTCCTAAAGTATCAAACATCACTTTAAGAAGAGCCGCTGGAACTGTAACAGAGTCTGGCAATCCTACAGAAATAGATGCATTCCAATTTAAAAAAGAGGGAAATGGAGAATATTCTAATGTCGTAATTTCAGGATATACAAATACTGTAACTTCTGGAACTACAACAACAAATGCCGTTGCCGTTAGAATTCAAGATGCCAATACGAACACAAATCAAGTTCTTTCAGGTAAAATAAAAATGTTGAATGTTAAAATTTCTGATAATACTCCATTATCTGGAGCTGGTGCAAGTACATTTACTGTAGCTTTCCCATCTGCAAACTACACAACAAGCACTTCAGCAACTGGAGCGGCATTAACTCCTGGAACATGGGCAATTGTTGATGGCGTTAATTTGTTAGGGAATTTGTAATTAACAATCCAATCGATTTATATCAAACATCCTGAAAATTCAGGATGTTTTTTTTTGGTATGCTTTTTGAAATATATTTTGTATATTTACTATTCAAATTAATCTAATGGCAAAAAACTACTTTTATACTATTACTTTATTGGTTTTTTTATTTTCCCTTGGCATTAGTGCTCAGGAAACTAAGCAACAATCAAAGACACAAGAAAACGTCTCAATTGAAGGATTAAGCTTGTACCCGAACCCTGTGAGTAATGGTAGAGTGTACATTTCTACAAAAAACGATTTTGATAAAGAAATTATCATCTTTGATGTTTTAGGAAAAAAAGTACTTCAAACCATATTGAGCTCAAAAGAACTAAATGTCTCTAATCTAACCTCTGGTGTTTACATCATCAAGATCAATGAAAAAGAAGCATCAGCGACCAGAAAATTAATCATCCGATAATTTCAAAAATACATCATAAAAGCTCCAATCCTGTTGGGGCTTTTTTGTATAATGCTTAAACCAAATCAACTCCCAGATTCAAGTTTATACCATTCCGTTATTGGTTTGCCTTTAAATTTTTGATTACTTTTGCAAAAAAAATATTGATCACATCTTCCGATATATTTGCCATTTCCAGTCAAAAACAGTTTGAGAAAATTGCTTTGAAAGTGTTTCGTTTCCAATACGAAAACAACTTGGTCTATCAGGAATTTTGCGATTTTTTAAAAACAGATCCTCACAAAGTAAAATCGCTACAACAAATTCCATTTTTACCGATTCAGTTTTTTAAGAGTCATGAAGTGGTTTCGAATACCAATCCCATTCAGGAAACTTTTACCAGCAGCGGAACCACAAGCCCCGTAGCCCATAAAGGGGGAAATTTGGATAAAAAAGTAATTCCCATAACTAGCAAACATTTAGTTACGGACGTCACTCTGTATGAAGAAAGTTACCGCAAAGGGTTTTCCGAATTTTATGGCAATATTGAAGATTATGTTGTTTTGGCCTTGCTTCCTTCCTATCTGGAACGGGAAGGATCTTCCTTAATTTACATGGTCAAGGATTTAATTGAACTTTCCAATCATCCTGAGAGTGGTTTTTACCTGCACAATCACGACGAACTGATTGCCAAGCTTATCGCTTTAGATCTAGCGGGTCAAAATGTAATCCTGATTGGGGTTACTTTTGCTTTATTGGACTTAATTGAAACCTTCAACGAAAAAAGTTCTTTTTTAGATAAAAAAAAGAAGGTTCGTGATGACCTTGGGCAAACAACTGAACTTTCAGAAAAAAAACATTCGTTTCAACTGCAGCACACCATTATCATGGAAACAGGCGGCATGAAAGGAAAACGTAAAGAAATGATTCGAGAAGAACTACACGAACAATTGTGTAAAGGATTTGGCGTTTCAGCCATACATTCTGAATATGGAATGACCGAGTTGCTTTCGCAAGCGTATTCCTTAGGAAACGGCGTATTTGAATGCCCATCTTGGATGCAAATCCTAGTTCGCGATACTGAAGATGCGTTGACTTACATTCCAGACGGAAAAACGGGCGGTATCAACGTGATTGATTTAGCTAACATCAATTCCTGTTCCTTTATTGCTACGCAGGATTTGGGCAAAAAAAATCCCAACAACTCTTTTGAAGTATTGGGACGTTTTGATAATTCTGATATTCGAGGTTGTAATTTGATGATCTTGTAAAAAGGTTAATCGTTAATTTATTTCATCGGTTAACCAAATTAACGAGCAAAATTATTCATAAATATCTTTTCTGTGACCTAAGTCGATAACATCAATTAGCAAAATATCATCGAAAATTTCATAAATAATTCTGTAATCTCCAACGCGAATTCTATATCCTTTTCTTCCTTTCAATTTTCTATACCCTTGCGGCCGTGGATTTTCAGCTAAATCATAGATTTGCTTTTTGATTGCTGAATAGTGAGGCTCATTAATTTTGATTAAAGCTTTCAAAACTTTATTTCGAAATTCGATAGCATAAGCCATTACTTCGCTAATTTGCGCTTTTCTTCAATAATTTTAAAAGCTTCGTCTATAGAAATTCGATAACCGTCATCCTCTTTTTTGGCTTCATCATAAAGACGTACACCTTCTAAATCTTCCAATTTTTCAATCAATTTATTATATTTCTTGATAGGCAATACAACTGCGGTTCTATTTCCTTTTTCGTCAGTTAAAAATTGAGTTTCCATAGCTTTTCGTTATTTCAAGTAAAGTTATACAATTATTTAACCCGAAGCACAAAATAATTTTTCTTACCGCTTTGCAATAATACAAATTGATTGTTGATTAAATCTTTGTTCGAAAGCGAGAATTCTTCGGTTACTTTTTCTTTATTTACTGAAATAGAATTAGCTGTCAAAGCGCGTCTTGCTTCGCCATTCGATTTTAGAAATCCTGTTTTTTCGTTTAGAACATCAACAATATTAATTCCAGCCTCAATCTCGGCTCTGCTGATTTCTGCTTGAGGAACACCGTCAAAAACATCTAAGAAAGTAGCTTCGTTCAATTGCTTCAAATCATCTGAAGTAGAATTTCCGAACAAAATATTCGATGCTTTTATGGCGTTTTCTAAGTCTTCTTTGGAATGCACAAAAACGGTAAGCTCTTCGGCCAATCTTCTTTGCAAGACTCTTAAATGCGGTGCCGTTTTATGCTCTACTATTAATGTGTCTATTGTTGCTGCATCTAAAAAAGTAAAAATCTTAATGTATTTTTCCGCATCCACATCGGTGGTATTCAACCAAAACTGATAAAATTTATAAACCGATGTTTTATCAGCCGTCAACCAAACATTTCCTCCTTCGGATTTTCCAAACTTGGTTCCGTCCGCTTTTGTGATTAACGGACAAGTCATCGCGTATGCTTTGGCCTCTTCACCTACATTCATCCGACGCACTAATTCAGTTCCAGTTGTAATATTTCCCCATTGATCAGAACCTCCCATTTGCAACAAACAATTGTATTCTTTGTGCAAATGGTAAAAATCATATCCTTGAATTAATTGGTACGTAAACTCCGTAAAAGACATTCCTTCGCCTTCACCGGACAATCTTTTCTTTACAGAATCTTTGGCCATCATGTAATTCACCGTGATTCGTTTGCCCACGTCACGAGCAAAATTAATGAATGACAAATTCTTCATCCAATCGTAATTATTTACCAGAACTGGCGCATTTATTTCGCTTGAATTAAAATCTAAAAAACGGGATAAAACACTTTTTATCCCCTCCACATTATAATTTAAAGTCGCTTCATCCAAGAGATTTCTCTCATCCGATTTCCCAGATGGATCCCCTATCATTCCTGTTGCTCCACCCACTAATGCAATTGGTTTATGTCCGAAATTTTTCAAGTGAACCAAAAGAATTATAGGTACTAAGCTTCCAATATGTAAGGAATCCGATGTTGGATCAAATCCTATATATGTAGTTGTCATTTCTTTTAGAAGTTGCTCTTCGGTTCCAGGCATGATGTCGTGAACTAAGCCGCGCCATTGTAATTCGGAAATAATATTTTTCATTGTATAAAAATCAATTTCCACAAAGATAAAATTTATTGTGGATTCGGTTATTTGTTTAATAGGTTATTCAAAAAAAATTATTCGTATTTTCGTAGCATGATTTTAGTCACAGGAGGAACGGGTTTAGTAGGCACGCATTTATTGCTTCATTTAATTGAAAATGGAGAAAAAGTACGTGCTATTTATCGAAGCATTGCTTCAATGGAGAAAACGAAATCCCTATTTGTCATCTACAAAAAGGAATCGTTATTCGAGCAAATCGAATGGATTCCCGCAGATATTACCGAAATCCCTTCGTTAGAAATCGCCTTCCAGAATATTAATTCCGTCTACCATTGTGCCGCTTTGATTTCTTTTGATCCAAAAGATGAAGATGCTTTGCGAAAAACAAACATTGAAGGCACCGCAAATATTGTGAATTTTTGTATCGCTTATAAAATAAAAAAACTGTGTTTTGTAAGTTCCATTGCCACTTTGGGTGATTTGCTGCCTCATGAAAAATTCATCACCGAAGAAACCGAATGGAATCCGGAAAAGTACCATACTGATTATGCTATTTCTAAATATGGTGCCGAAATGGAAATCTGGCGCGGACAACAAGAAGGTTTAGATGTGATAATTGTAAATCCAGGCATCATTCTCGGGCCTGTCCCGAAGTTTCGGGATTGGGAGCAAGGAAGCGGACAACTTTTTACGAAAGTAAAAAAGGGACTGCAATTTTACACGCTAGGTTCAACCGGATTTGTTGCCGTTACTGATGTGGTCCGAATTGCACATCAATTGATGCAAAGCGAAATCAAGAATGAACGCTTTACCTTGATTGCAGAAAACAGTGTTTACCGGGACATCCTGAATACTATGGCGGATGCATTGGGCGTGAAACGACCTGAAACTCATGCAAAACCCTTTTTCATGGAAATTCTCTGGAGATTGGATTGGTGCGTTTCTACTATTTTTCAACAAAAGAGAAAATTATCGCACGCTACCGCAAAAGCTTCCTACTCGAAAAACAGGTATTCCAATGAAAAGATTAAAAACAGATTAAAAACAGATTTTACAAATATCACCGACTACATAAAAGACATTTCAGCGCTTTAAAAGGGCGCTTCATTCTGTTTTAATCGCGAAGTATCCTTAACAATTACAGGCGTTTTTTTCTTTTTCAAAAGAAGGGATTTCTTTTTCTTTTTATCTATGGTAAGTAAAGAATCAACTTGTTTTTTGTTATCCTCCAATCGTTGGGTCATTTGCTCAAACATCACTTTGTAACCCTCATAATCGGACGCATAATAAATATTACTTTTGGCAAACTGCAGGCTGTCAATTTTATATTTTTTATAAATATATTGTGTAGGATTTATTTTGAACGTGTCCAGGGAGGCTGGATTTTGGTATTTTATCGCTTCTAAAACAGACAAATCATACATCACATTTATCATAACGTCTTTATCAATAAGCCGTTTCGGTTTTTTGACTACTTCCTCTTTACAACCTAATAAGAGAGTCCCGATCGCTAAAAATGCTATAATTTTTTTCATTTATCAAAAATTTATCTTTCAAACAACAACCGTTTGCCCACACGAATGTCTTTTACCTTAAATGCGTTATATACTAATTGTCCATTTACAAAAGTATGGGTAATTCTGGACTTAAAAGTAAAACCTTCAAATGGTGACCACCCACATTTAGCCATAATATTTTCTTTCTTAACACTCCACGGCAAACCTGAATTTACGATCACTAAATCCGCATAATAGCCTTCTTTAATGAAACCACGTTTTTCTATTTTGAAAATCTTTGCCGGATTATGACACATTTTTTCCACAATTTTCTCCACGCTAATTTTACCTTGATGAAAGGCTTCAAACATAGCCACAACAGCGTGTTGAACCAGAGGCCCACCGGAAGGCGCATTCAAATACGATTGTTTTTTTTCTTTTAATGTGTGTGGCGCATGATCTGTGGCAATCACATCGATTCTATCATCCAGCAAGGCTTCCCAAAGTACTTTCCGGTCATTCGCAGTTTTTACCGCGGGATTCCACTTGATCAGATTGCCTTTGGTTGCATAATCATCATTGGTAAACCACAAATGATGGATACAAACCTCAGCTGTGATTTTCTTGTCTTCCAATGGAATTTTATTGGTAAACAAATCCATTTCTTTAGCAGTTGAAAGGTGAAAAACATGCAAACGCGCTCCTGTTTTCTTCGCCAGCGCAACCGCTTTGGAAGACGAAATATAACACGCTTCCTCACTGCGGATCAGGTGATGTGCGGTAATGGGAACATCTTCTCCATACTCTGCTTTGTATTTTGCTAAATTATTTTGGATAGTCGTTTCATCCTCGCAATGTACCGCGATAAGCAGTGGTGTACTGGAAAATATTTTTTCTAAAGTGGCTTCATTATCCACCAGCATATTTCCGGTTGAGGATCCTAAAAATATTTTGATTCCGGCAACATTCTTTGGATTTGTTTTTAGAACCTCTTCTAAATTATCATTGGTTGCACCCATCATAAACGAATAATTCGCATACGATTTTTGGGCAGCCAACTCGTATTTTTGTTCTAATATTTCTTGGGTAACCGCATTCGGAACCGTGTTCGGCTGTTCAATAAAGGAGGTAATTCCCCCTGCAATTGCGGCCTTAGATTCGGATTCGATGTCGCCTTTGTGCGTGAGTCCTGGCTCTCTAAAATGCACCTGATCATCAATGGCTCCGGGAATTAAATAATTTCCCTCGGCATCAATGATTTTACATTCAGAGGATTTAGCGCTGATGCTTTCTGCAATTTCAACAATAAGGTCATTCTCAATTAACAAATCACCTTCAAAAATGACTCCTTCATTTACTATTTTGGCATTCTTTATTAAAACCCTGTTCATCGTATTTTTTTCTTATAATGTATTGAAAAGTCTTTTTAATCTAAGCGAAATAACTCCAAAAACGGCTTCAATAATTATTGAATTACTCATTTTGGATTGCCCCTTGGTTCTATCAGTGAAAATAATTGGAACCTCTACGATTTGAAAATTCTTACAATATGTTCTATATTTCATTTCAATTTGAAAGGCATACCCAACGAATTTAATGGAATTTAAATGGATTTCTTCTAAAACTTTTCTTTTGTAACAGACAAACCCAGCGGTAGCATCATGAATTTTCATTCCGGTAATCATGCGCACATAAACAGAGGCAAAATATGACATTAGCACCCGGCTTAAAGGCCAGTTCACCACATTGACACCGGTTACATATCTAGATCCAATTGCTAAATCAGCATCCCCAAAATGACAGGCACTGTACAATTTTTCTAAATCATTGGGATTATGAGAAAAATCGGCATCCATTTCAAAAATATATTCATATCGGCGCTCCAATGCCCATCTGAATCCATGTACATAAGCCGTTCCCAAACCTGATTTCTTTTTTCTTTTCTCTAAAAACAACCTGCCTGCAAATTCTCTCTGAAGCAAAACAACCTTATCAGCAGTGTGATCTGGTGAATTATCATCAATAATAAGCACATGAAAGGGTTTGTGTTGAGAAAGCACCGATCGGATAATGCTTTCTATATTTTCAATTTCGTTATAGGTAGGAATTATAACAATACAATCATTCATATTTAGGCTAATTTCACCGCAAAAGTAAACTTTTTATGCCACTTGATCCTTAATAAAATTATAATAAAAAGAATGGCATAAAAATTAGTAATTTTGCACTGTTATGATAGAAACCATACTTCATCCAAGAATAACAGAGAACAAAGACTGGGCGACCGTACTTTTTGTGCTGTCATTTGCTATTATTGCTATTACTAGATCCATTTTCGAAAATCGTTTTGGTGATTTTGCGAACCTTATTTTCTCCAATAAATACACCAAAGTATACCGTGACAGCAGTCATCTCAAAAGCGGATTCACTGTTGCTTTATTTTTGGTTCAAATCATCTCCCTTGCGTTCTTCATCCAAATTGCATTGAGCTATTTTGGCCCTGTTTCAAAAACGGACTGGTTGCTTTATATTCAAATATTTACGTTCTTGATCTTCTTCGTTTTAGCAAAGTATTTAATCGAAAAAATAATTGCAACCTCATTCAATATTGAAGAATTTATGGAGCAGTTCAACCTTCAAAAGGTAACTTACAGGACCTATATTGGATTAATCATACTGCCATTCAATATTATTTTGTTTTATAACGACACAATCTCAATAAATATTCCATTATTAATTATAGGCATTATATTGACAATCAATGTTATAACTTATTTTATTTCAATAAAAAATTATCAAAATTTAATAATCGGTAAGTTGTTTTATTTTATTTTATATCTTTGCGCTCTCGAAATAGCTCCCTATTATTTCATGTATTATTGGTTCACAAAAGGGAGTGCTTAGAAAACGTTAAAATATGAAAGTGAAAACAATTTTGGTATCACAACCAGAGCCTAAAGTGGAAAATTCCCCATACTTTGAACTTCAACAAAAGCATAAAGTAAAAATTGATTTCAGGCCTTTTATTCATGTAGAAGGAGTTAATGCAAAAGAGATCCGCCTTCAAAAAATTGATCTTAATCATTACACCGCAATTATTTTAACCAGTAGAAATGCAGTAGACCACTTTTTCAGAGTGGCCGAAGAAATGCGATTTAAAGTACCCGAGGGATTAAAATATTTCTGCCAATCAGAAGCAGTCGCTTTTTACCTGCAAAAATATGTGGTATATCGAAAACGGAAAATTTACGTTGGACCAAAAGACTTTGCCGATTTATCCCCACTGATTAAAAAATACAAAGACGAAAAATTCTTATTACCTGCTTCAGATCAACTCAATGCGGATGCTCCAATAACGCTGGACGCCTTAAAAGTAGACTGGACTCCCGCTATTTTTTACAAAACAGTGATGAGCGATTTGTCTGATTTAGCCGATGTATATTATGATGTTTTGGCCTTCTTTAGTCCAACCGGAATAAAATCATTGTTCATGAATTTTCCAGAATTTGAGCAAAACAATACTCGAATTGCTGTTTTTGGCAGTACCACCCAAAAAGAAGCTTTGGATCATGGCTTAAGAATCGATATTCTTGCACCAACCCCGGAAACTCCCTCGATGACAATGGCTTTAGAGAAATATGTTATGGAAGCCAACAAAGGAAAATAAAAAATTACTTTTCGAAATAAAATCAAAAAAGCCATTCGCAATCCGAATGGCTTTTTTGATAATACAAAATCTAAAATTCCGTTGTGGTTCTTTATCGTGTATTACTGATACATATAAATTAGTACTACTGTCAGTTCGAGCACAGTCGAAAATCATTTTAGCATCCAGACTGCGCTCAATATCACATAAAACTCAACAAATACTAAATTTAATCGTTTTTTTTTTAAATTTGATTTTCAATTCAAACTAAATTTAATAGTTTAGTTTAAAACAACAACCTATGAAAATCAATTCACTAGTAGTAGAAATTGACGGTATCGATAAAGAAATCTTGCGCGACTTGATGGAAGATGCCCGAAAGCCAATTCTTCAAATCGCCAATAAAATTGGAATTTCCGGAGCTGCGATTCATCAACGTTTGCGAAAACTGGAACAATCCGGCGTTATTTCGGGATCAAAATTTACGGTAAACAATAAAATTTTGGGCTATAACACGATGGCTTTTGTTGGAATTTATCTGGACAAAGCGGCTAGAAATCCAGAGGCAGTACGTGATCTAAAAAAAATTCCTGAAGTACTAGAATGCCATTATACGACAGGAAACTGGTCTATTCTTATTAAAATAATTTGTCGGGATAACGAACATTTAATGCAATTACTCAATACCAAAATCCAAGCGATAGAAGGCGTTTCCAGAACAGAAACCTTTATTTCTCTGGACCAACAAATTGAAAGACAAATTCAATTGTAGCACCACTTTTATCTCTTTGTGACTCCATGAACCTTGTCATTTCTGCGTAGGATAAATCACATACTCCGAATAACTTGATGAGATTTCTTCTCCGTAAAGATGAAATAGAGGCAAAAAAATCCGTCTTGTTCTTACACAAGACGGATTTGTATTTTTTTAGCAAACATCTAATTCCTTCTTCCTCCCATATAAATCGAAACATAATACAAGAGTGTCGCGATGGATCCTAAAGCAGCCACAACATACGTTCTAGCAGCCCATTTAAGCGAATCTTTGGCTCCCGCTTGTTCTTGCTGTGTCAGCATTCTTTTGTTTTCTAACCAAGCCAACGCCCGATTACTCGCATCATATTCGACCGGCAAAGTAACTATAGAGAATAAAGTAGTTGCTGCAAAAATGATAATTCCCACCAGTAGTAATTGCGGAAAAGTCTTCATCATCAAGATTCCTCCTAGCAAGATCCACTGCATATACGTAGAGGCTACATTTACCACCGGCACTAATTTAGATCGCATTGTCAGCCACTGATACCCTACAGCGTGTTGCACCGCATGTCCACATTCGTGAGCCGCAACAGCTGCCGCAGCCGCATTTCTTTGGTTGTAAACGGCCTCGCTTAAATTCACAGTTTTGTCAGATGGATTATAATGATCCGTCAAACGTCCCGGTGTAGAGATTACTCGTACATCACGAATCCCGTTATCGGCAAGCATTTTCTCGGCGATTTCAGCACCGGACATTCCGTTTTGCAATTGCAATTTAGAATAATGTTCAAATTTGCTTTTTAGTCTTGAACTAACTAACCAGCTGAAAAGCATGATTGCTCCGGCAAGAATCAAATAACCCATTCCCATATTTTTGTTTTTTAATTTATTATTTAAAGTTACAAAAGAATTATCAAAATCTGAACCATTTTTTTATTGCGTCAATTTGGCATTCCTAAAAATGGAACGCAGATTACGCGGATGAAAAGGATATGCGCAGATTTATACGGATTAGTATGTTTGTTAAAAATTTACCCCACTAAATTAATAATTTTTCCCGGAACAATTATTACCTTGTTTGGCGTTCTTCCTTCTAATTGTTTGATGGTTCTTTCATCTTTCATTACAATTTTCTCGATTTGCTCCTTGGTTAAATCCAAAGGCAAAACCATCGTGAAACGCATTTTTCCATTGAAAGAAACCGGATATTCCTTTTCACTTTCTACTAAATATTTAGCTTCAAAAACAGGAAAAGCAACTGTTGCAATCGAACCTTTATTTCCTAGCAACGACCATAATTCTTCGGCGATGTGTGGTGCATACGGCGAAATCACAATCGCTAAAGGCTCCAAGATTGCACGAGAATGACAATTCTGCGTTGACAATTCATTCACACAAATCATAAATTGTGAAACCGAAGTATTAAATGAAAAACCTTCGATATCTTCTGCTACTTTCTTGATAGTTTTGTGCAATGATTTTAGATTCTCCCCCAACCCCTCCGAAGAAGGGGAGTCAGAAACGTAGAAAGAGTCGTCTGGTCCAGTATGATACAAACGCCATAATTTTTTCAAGAAACCAAAAACTCCTGATATTCCTGCTGTATTCCAAGGTTTTGCTTGTTCCAATGGACCTAAGAACATTTCATACAAACGCAATGTATCAGCTCCATATTCGTTACAAATATCGTCTGGCGTTACTACATTGTATTTGGATTTCGACATTTTTTCGATTTCGCGACCTACAATGTATTTTCCGTTTTCATCTAAAATAAATTCCGCATCTGCATAATCTTCTCTCCAAGCTTTGAATCTTTCAATATCTAATTCATCAGAAGAATTAACCATTGAAACGTCAACATGAATTGGCTGCACGTTTTGTCCACCGATTTTATTTTTAGAAACATACGTATTTGTTCCGTCTAGTCTATAAACAAATGCACTCATTCCCAAAATCATTCCCTGATTGATCAGTTTTTTGAATGGTTCTTCGGTTGGAGCAAAACCTTTATCTTTCAAGAATTTGTTCCAAAAACGGGAATACAATAAATGTCCGGTGGCATGTTCGCTTCCGCCAATATATAAATCTACGCTTTCCCAATATGCCAATGCGTCTTTACTTGCAAATTCGCTTTCGTTCTTCGCATCCATATAACGCATCCAATACCATGAACTTCCCGCCCAACCTGGCATCGTGTTCAATTCTAATGGGAATATAGTTTCCTCCCCCAACCCCTCCGAAGGAGGGGAGAGAAGCTCATTCGAAACCACTTTATTATTTACACTGTCCCAAGCCCAAACCAAAGCGTTACCTAAAGGCGGTTGCCCGTCTTCGGTTGGTAAGTATTTCTCTACTTCCGGCAAGATGATTGGTAAATGTTTTGCGGCAATCATTTGCGGCAAGCCATTCACATAATATACCGGAAACGGCTCTCCCCAATAGCGCTGGCGCGAGAAAACAGCATCACGCAAACGGTAATTGATTTTTCCTTTTCCTTGGTTTAGTTTTTCTAATTCTTCTATCGCTTTTTTAGTCGCTTCTTTGTACGTTAATCCGTTTAGGAAATCAGAATTGGCGATAATCACATTGTCTTTCGAAACGTATGCAGCTTCAGAAATATCTACATTGGCAAAAATATTTTTGATTTCTTGCATGCCTTGTTGCCCTTTGAAGAAATTCGTAAAAGCATAATCTCTTTCGTCGCCACAAGGAACCGCCATAACCGCGCCTGTCCCGTAACCTGCCAAAACATAATCCCCAATCCAAACCGGAATTGGTTCTTTCGTAAAAGGATGCTCTACGTAAGCACCAGTAAATACTCCAGAAATGGTTTTAACATCGGCCATACGTTCTCTTTCGGAACGTTTTGACGTTTTTTCTACATACGCATTGACTGCCGCTTTTTGTTCCTCAGTTGTTATTTCTTGAACCAAAGGATGCTCTGGAGCCAATGTCATGAATGTAACTCCAAAGATGGTGTCGGGCCGAGTGGTGAAAATCCCCACCCCAACCCTCCCCGAAGGGGAGGGAGCCGAAGCTGAATTCGTAATATCTTCTCGTTTTCTATTATTTAATTCAGTTTGAATTTTAGACAAAACTGCTTCAATATCTTTTTTTACCTCATCATTTGAAAATCGAATAACTTTGAATCTGTGTTTTTGTTCTAATTCAAAAGTCCTTTCTTCATCAAGTTCTATTTGTTCAGGAGTATTATGATATTCTCCATCAACTTCAACAACCAATCTACTTTCCAAACAAACAAAATCAGCAATGTAATTACCAATTAAATGTTGTCTTCTAAACTTACTGTCTAATTTTTTATTCCGAACAGCATCCCACAATAACGCTTCAGCAAATGTTGGTTCTTTTCGCATTTCCTTGGCATTAACCAATAAATGTTTAGCATTCTGAGAATCCCCTGTCATGTACCCAGGCTCGGCTCCCCCTCTTTTGGAGGCGGCTGGGGGGAGGAGATTAAAGGTTACCATCGCCCCAACACTTTTCCCAATCCAGTTTCTCTGACTTTCCTTAATGCTTTCGCTCCAGTCAATATCGTTTAAGCCTTGCAGTAAACGTTCTGCATAAGCCGAAATTCGCATGCTCCATTGTGTCATTTTCTTGCGCACCACTGTAAAACCGCCACGCTCTGAAACACCATTTACGATTTCGTCATTTGCTAAAACCGTTCCCAATCCCGGACACCAGTTTACTTCAGTCTCGGCCAAATAGGTCAATCTGTATTGCAATAAAATTCGCTCCTGTTGCTCTTTTGCGAAAGCGTTCCATTCATTTGCTAAAAAAACTTCACTATTTTCATCGCAAACCGCATTGACATTTGCATTTCCTTCTTTTTGGAAAATCGAAACCAAAGTCGAAATATCTTCGGCTTTGTCGCTGTTTTTATTGTACCATGAATTGAATAATTGAATGAAAATCCATTGTGTGTGTTTGTAATAATCGGGATTTGAAGTACGCACTTCTCGACTCCAGTCGAAAGAGAATCCAATTTTGTCCAATTGCTTTCTGTATCCTGCAATTTTATTTCCTTCTTTATCCGTTCCGCCGTCAATATTTACCGAAGTAGTATCCTCAGGACGCTGACCAGTCTGTATGGCATATTGCTCAGCAGGCAAACCAAAACTGTCATAGCCCATAGGATGCAACACGTTAAAACCTTGGTGTCTTTTGTATCTGGAATACACGTCAGAGGCAATGTATCCCAGCGGATGTCCTACGTGCAATCCTGCTCCAGATGGATAAGGAAACATATCCAGTACGTAATATTTAGGTTTTGTTGCGTTATTTTCAGCTTTAAATGTTTCGTTTTCTAACCAATATTGCTGCCATTTGGTCTCTATTTCGTTCGGATTGTATTTCATTCCTCTTTTTTATTGTTTTTTAATGGAGTCATGCTGTCGCGCACTCAAGTCATTCCTCTTTTTTATTGTTTTTTAATGGAGTCATGCTGTCGCGCACTCAAGTCATTCCTCTTTTTTATTGTTTTTTAATGGAGTCATGCTGTCGCGCACTCAAGTCCTTTNNNGGAGTCATGCTGTCGCGCACTCAAGTCATTCCTCTTTTTTATTGTTTTTTAATGGAGTCATGCTGTCGCGCACTCAAGTCCTTTTTATAAGGTTCTGAACAAATGAGCAACTGAGGTTCTACCTTTTATTACGATGACTATTTTTAGGTCGCAAATTTACGTTTATTGTACGAAAGTTGAAACTTTGAGCGTTATTAACTTTAAATAAAGAAATTCTTTGTTATTTTTACCCAATAATTTCAGTAAACTATGAGTTCTTCCTTTGATAATTTTCAAAAACGCCGTTTAATTTCCTCTTATTTCTCAGTAGTGCTAAGTGTATTCTTGGTCTTGTTTCTACTTGGAATATTGGGTCTTTTCATTATAAATTCTAAAAAATTAGCGAACGATTTCAAAGAAAATATTGCCATGACCGTTTTTTTCAAAAACGAAGCCAATGACACGATATTAAAAGCTTTTGGAACTGAATTAAAAGCAAGTCACTTTGTAAAATCATACGATTATGTAACCAAAGAAGCTGCAGCAAAACAACATACCGATATTATTGGGGAGGATTTCCTGGTATTTCTGGGAGAAAACCCGTTGCAAAACTCGTATGACATTCACCTGAAAGGAGATTATGTAGTAAAGGACAGCATAACAAAAATTGAAGCTAGCTTACGCAAAAACGCTATGATTTCCGATATTGTGTATGACAAACAATTAGTAAATCTGGTGAACGACAACATCAAAAAAGTAAGCATGTGGATTTTGATAATCAGCGGTTTTTTATCTTTTATTGCCGTATTACTGATCAATAGTTCGTTGCGTTTGTCCATACATTCTAACAGATTCATCATTAAGACCATGCAAATGGTAGGTGCTACCAAATCATTTATCAGAAAACCTTTTGTAATGCGAAGTATAAAACTGGGCATGATTGGAGCTTTTTTAGCCATAATAGCCTTGACTGGTGTACTGATTTATATAGAAACCAGTTTTCCAAATCTTGGCATATTAGAAGACAAAGCATTAATTGGACTTGTTTTATTGAGTGTTCTAGGAATTGGTATTTTAATTACCTGGTTAAGCACGCATTTTGCAACACAACGGTTCTTGAATTTAAGAACAGACGATTTATATTAATTTTTACTCGTTTATTTGGCTATTTGTTTACTCAAATTCTCACCATTCAGCGTTTAAATCAATCTCATAAAATGGAAAACAACAACCACAAACCAGAATTTCTTTTTGACAAAATAAATTATAAAATTCTCTTAATCGGGATTGGTGTAATTGCCTTGGGATTTATTCTAATGGCCGGCGGAGGAAGTGATGATCCAAATGTATTTAGCGAAGACATCTTCAATTTTAGAAGAATTCGACTTGCGCCAACAACTGTTTTAATTGGTTTTGGCATTACTGTATATGCCATTCTTAAAAACCCAAAAAAATAACAAACATTGACGCATTATAAGTTACAATACTGATTAACAGACTACTAAAAACAGAACACTGATCACGCTATAATGAATACATTACAAGCTTTTTTAATTGCCATAATCGAAGGATTAACAGAATATTTGCCCGTTTCATCCACAGCACACATGGTTTTCCTAAGTTCCTATTTTGGAATTCAAGAAGATGATTTTGTGAAGCTTTTTCAGGTTTCTATTCAGTTTGGAGCTATTTTAGCTGTCGTGGTATTGTACTGGAAAAAATTCTTCGATTTCTCCAAATTCAATTTTTACATTAAACTCATTTGTGCCGTAATTCCTGCTTTGGTTTTAGGAAAATTATTTGACGATAAAATAGAAGCTATTTTGGGTGATCCTATCCCTATAGCGGTGGTGTTAATTATAGGAGGTGTAATTCTGCTTTTTATTGACAGTCGTTTTCAAAGCCCCACTATCATTCAAGAAGAAGATATTACTGTAAAAAAAGCTGTAATTATTGGTTTCTGGCAATGTTTAGCCATGATGCCGGGGACAAGTCGTTCCGCTGCCTCGATAATTGGGGGAATGCAACAAGGATTAACGCGGCATGCTGCGGCAGAATTCTCTTTCTTTTTGGCCGTGCCAACAATGATGGCGGTAACATGCTATTCTGTGTTCTTGAAAACCTACGAAACTTCACAAATGAAAGGCTATGAATTGATTTTAAAGTCTAACGAAAACATCCAATTATTCCTGATTGGTAATGTCGTGGCTTTTATCGTTGCCATTATAGCAATTAAATTTTTTATTGAAATTATCAAAAAATATGGTTTCAAACCATGGGGCTGGTACCGAATAATTGTAGGTATCTTTTTATTGATCTACTTTTCATACTTTAAATAATTTCCTTTGAAGACAGCCGAAGATTACCAAAACGGACAAATTTTACTGATTGACAAGCCCTTGAACTGGACCTCATTTCAGGCGGTGAATAAATTGAAATGGGCATTAATCACTAAACTGAATCTGCCAAAAAAATTCAAGATAGGTCACGCTGGAACGTTAGACCCTTTGGCAACCGGATTACTGTTAGTTTGTACCGGAAAATTCACCAAAAGAATCACTGAACTTCAGGGTCAAGCCAAAGAATATACCGGAACTTTTTACATTGGAGCGACTACGCCTTCGTATGATTTAGAAACGGAGATCGATCAAACTTTCTCGACAGATCATATTGATGATGCTTTAATCCATGATACCATAAAACAGTTTCTAGGCGAAATAGATCAAAAACCCCCTATTTATTCGGCTATAAAAAAAGATGGCGTGCGCTTGTATGAACATGCCAGAGCAGGAGAAACTGTTGAAATTGCCACCAGAAAAACAACGATTCACGAATTTGAAATCACCAGAATTGCACTTCCTGAAATAGACTTTAGAGTAGTTTGCAGCAAAGGAACTTACATTCGTTCCTTGGCATTTGATTTTGGAAAAGCCATGGGTTCTGGTTCGCACTTAACGGCTTTACGCCGAACCAAAATTGGCGATTATGATGTAAAGAATGGTGTAGCTGTTACTGTTTTTGAAAATAATTTAGACTCCAATAATTAGTGTTTTGAGACTTTCAACCCTAACAACATTCTTAGTTGCTTTTTTAAAACGAGAATAATTTCCAAATTAATTCATCCCTAATTATATCTTTTTTTAATTACTTCGTTCAGCCACGTTTTATGAGAACTTGTTGTGCAGCGTACAACCTGATACAGCTGGGCATGCCCAAAAAAAATCCCTCTTAAAACTTCAAAAGGGATTGGTTTATTTTATGTTTTGGAGAAAATTATTCCATTTCTTCCGCGTCTTTGTCTTCTTTCTCCACCGCGTCTTTATAATCCGGATATAAAAACTTATTGTACGGAAAACGGGTAATGTGAATGTGACGTACGGCTTCATAAACACGTTCTCTGAATTCCTCAAAATTTTCCTTGTTAGTAGCCGAAATAAACAACGCATTTTGCTCGCCTACTCTGCTCATCCAAGTCGATTTCCATTCTTCCAGCGTATAATGTCTTGGCGTTTTTTCGGTCATTAAATCATCTTCGTCAATAGTCAAATGCTGGTAAGCATCAATTTTATTGAAAACCATAATTACCGGTTTGTCATTTGCCTTAATATCCAATAAAGTTTGGTTTACGGATGCAATATGATCTTCAAATTCAGGATGCGAAATATCAACTACGTGCAATAACAAATCCGCTTCGCGAACCTCATCCAGCGTACTTTTGAAAGAATCAACCAGTTGTGTTGGCAATTTCCTGATAAATCCTACCGTATCCGAAAGCAAGAAAGGAAGGTTTTTAATAACTACTTTTCGGACGGTGGTGTCCAGCGTAGCAAAAAGTTTATTCTCTACAAAAACATCACTTTTACCAACGGCATTCATCAAGGTTGATTTCCCCACATTAGTATATCCCACCAAAGCCACACGAACCATAGCGCCACGATTGCCGCGCTGCACACCCATTTGCTTGTCGATGGTTTTTATTTTTTCTTTCAATAACGCGATTCGGTCACGAACAATACGTCTGTCGGTTTCAATCTCCGTTTCCCCGGGACCACGCATTCCAATTCCCCCTTTTTGGCGTTCAAGGTGCGTCCACATTCCGGAAAGCCTTGGTAATAAATATTGACATTGCGCTAATTCTACTTGCGTTCTGGCGTACGAAGTTTCAGCACGTTGCGCAAAAATATCCAAGATAAGGTGCGTTCTGTCCAGAATTTTACATTCCGTTATGATTTTAGATATATTTTTTTGTTGTGAAGGTGATAATTCATCATCAAATACCAAAGTCGAGATATCATTTTCTTTTACAAAAAGATGAATCTCTTCAATTTTTCCGGTACCAACAAAAGTCTTGGGATTAGGACGTTCCATTTTTTGCGAAAAACGTTTCACCACTTGCCCTCCTGCGGTAAAAGTCAAAAACTCTAATTCGTCAAGATATTCGCGCAGCTTCTCTTCACTTTGGTTTTGAGTTACAATACCAACTATAGCCGTCTTTTCGAAATTTATTACTTCTTTTTCTAACATATTTTTGAATAAGTTACAAATTTAATGATTTGTCAGGGACTTATTGAGTTCTGGGTTTATAAAAAATTAGAAGCCGTAAATAATGATAGTTTTTTGGTCGATCCGAAAATTATACTGCTGAAATGTTTTCCTGCGAATAAAATAAATTCAGCCGTGTATTTCTCCAGATGAAACTGCTATTTAACTCCAGAACGAGAAAAATTTTGCCACAGATTAGCACAGATTAAACGGATTTTTTCTCTTAGCGATAAATAATCTGTGAGTATCTGCCAAATCTTTTTTATCAGCGGGTCGTAATGATTATTTCTAAAGAAAAATTTTGCCACAAATCACCATTTGATTTCAAAAAAATCAGTGAAAATTAGGATAATTCGTGGCTAAAAAAATTTGCCAAATTTACAGTTATTTTAAAAAATTTTATTCTTGCCTCGCACACATTAAATGTTAGTTCTATTTTAATAAAGTGCATCATTTGAAAACAGTTTAGGCGCTAATTTTGACTTACTATCAATTAAATTGAACAAAACTGTACATCATTCCAAATTTTATTCCACTGGAAAGAGTGTGAAATAAACAATAAAGAGTTTACTTTTACTTTTTAAGAAATTGCAGCGATAACTACAATTTTGTTACTGTTTTAAATAAAACGATCTCGTAAAAATCAAGCCGAATTATAAAACCAAAAATCAACTAGTAATTTATATTCAATAAAAATGAAGCATTATCTTTTTTCACTACTATTCACTTTAACGTTCTTGAGTAACGTTGCGGCACAACAATTAAAATCACCCAACCAAAAATTCACAATGGATTTTTCATTGTTAAGTGACGGCACTCCAAGTTACACTTTGAGCTACAAAAATAACGTCGTTATAAAACCTAGTAAACTGGGTCTCGAACTAAAAAGCGACAAAAAAACAATGTTGTTTGATTTGACATATAGTACTAATCCCGCTGAAAAAGAATTACTTTTTGATAAAAATTCGTTGTTAAATAATTTCACGATAACAGATACCCAAACAGCCACTTTTGATGAAAACTGGAAACCCGTTTGGGGAGAAGTAGCTTCCATTCGCAATCATTATAACGAATTGGCAGTAACCTTAAATCAGAAAGAAACAGACAGAAAGATTGTGATTCGTTTCCGTTTGTTTGACGATGGTTTAGGATTTCGTTATGAATTTCCTTCGCAAAAAAACCTTACTTATTTTGTAATTAAAGAAGAAAGAACTCAGTTTGCCATGACAGGAGATCATACTGCATTTTGGATTCCGGGTGATTATGACACTCAAGAATACGATTACACCACATCAAAATTATCGGAAATCCGAGGCTTATCAGAAAAAGCAACTACCGCAAATGTTTCTCAAAAGTCTTTTTCTACAACAGGAGTACAGACTTCGCTAATGCTAAAAACAGCAGATGGATTGTATATCAATCTACATGAAGCAGCATTAATCAATTATTCGTGCATGCATTTGAATCTAGATGATAAAAATATGGTATTCGAATCTTGGTTAACACCAGATGCCAAAGGAGACAAAGGATACATGCAGGCCCCAAATCATTCGCCTTGGCGTACAATAATTGTTAGTGATGACGCAAGAGAAATTCTGGCTTCAAAAATGACATTGAACTTGAATGACCCAAGCAAAATTGAAGATACATCATGGATAAAACCCGTTAAATATGTAGGTGTTTGGTGGGAAATGATCACCGGAAAAAGTTCTTGGGCGTATACGGATGAATTTCCAACGGTACAACTTGGCGTTTCTGATTTTTCAAAAGCGAAACCAAATGGAAAACACGGTGCCAACAACACTAATGTAAAAAAATACATTGATTTTGCCGCTAAACACGGTTTTGATGCCGTTTTAGTAGAAGGCTGGAACGAAGGTTGGGAAGACTGGTTTGGTCATTCCAAAGATTATGTTTTTGATTTTCTGACTGCGTATCCGGATTTTGACGTCAAAGGATTGCATGAATATGCCAAATCAAAAGGTATTAAAATGATGATGCACCATGAAACTTCAGGATCTGTGCGTAACTATGAGCGCCACATGGATAAAGCGTATCAGTTTATGAAAGACAATGGATACAATGCTGTAAAAAGTGGTTATGTAGGTGATATTATGCCAAGAGGCGAAAACCACTACAGCCAATGGATTGTCAATCACTTTCAATATGCTTTGGAAAAAGCAGCCGAATATAAAATTATGTTGAATGCTCACGAAGCGGTTCGTCCAACGGGAATTTCAAGAACCTATCCCAATTTAATTGGTAACGAAGCAGCAAGAGGAACAGAATACCAAGCTTTTGGTGGTTCTAAACCCAATCACGTGACAGTGTTGCCTTTTACCCGTTTAGTAGGCGGACCGATGGATTATACTCCTGGGATTTTTGAAATGGATTTAAGCAAATTGAATCCGGATAATAATTCCCATGTCAACAGTACGATTGCAAATCAATTGGCATTGTACGTAACGATGTACAGCCCGTTGCAAATGGCAGCCGATACACCGGAAAATTACGATCGCTTTCCTGATGCTTTTCAGTTCATCAAAGATGTAGCCGTAGATTGGTCTGACAGCAAATACCTTGAAGCAGAACCTGGTCAATATGTTACTGTTGCGCGTAAAGCAAAAGTGACGAACAATTGGTTTATTGGTAATGTAAATGGCGATACTTCTCGTACATCAACCATCAAATTTGATTTTTTGGAAAAAGGAAAAAAATATGTTGCCACTATTTATGCTGATGCAAAAGAGGCACATTATAAAACCAATCCACAAGCGTATACGATTCGTAAAATGACGGTGACTAACAAATCAAAACTGGCACAAC
The DNA here is from genome assembly GCF_003970395.1 of Flavobacterium sp. GSP27. NCBI lineage: Bacteria > Pseudomonadati > Bacteroidota > Flavobacteriia > Flavobacteriales > Flavobacteriaceae > Flavobacterium > Flavobacterium sp. GSP27. The sequence continues at coordinate 179,482 of NZ_RYDP01000004.1, forward strand.
TCAGTGCGCCCGGTGGAGGTTATGCGATAAGCATCGTTGAAATTAAATAATAATAAGCCGTTGGGTGTAATTCAATTTGTTTAATTTTTTAACCACATAGAAATATAGATTTTAAAATTCCGTAATGCGTTCCACTTTTTCCTAGAAAACCATAGCTATGTGAACCCAAGAATTAGGCTATCTTACTCTTTTTTTCTATGTCTCTATGCGGTTCAAATTTTTTATTAAAGATTAATTGAAATTTTCTTTAATTACACCCAACGAGTTCATAATAATAATCCGTGTATTGTAATTCATTCTACCACATAAATTCATAAAACAGAAAAGGCTGCCTAGAAAATCTAGACAGCCTTTTTTAGTTTTATCTTTCTCTTTAACTAATTTACTTTGATCAGTTTAACATTGAAAACAAGAACAGATCCTGCTGGAATAGGTCCACTACCGTTGCTTCCATAACCCAGATGAGAAGGAATTAAAAGAACTCCGTTTCCTCCTTCTTTAAAAAAGGGAATACCTTCTGTCCATCCTTTTATCACTTGGTTCAAACCAAATGAAATGCCTGAAGCATCACTTTGATCAAAAATATTTCCATTAGTAAAATATCCTTTGTAGGCTACTGTTACATTAGATGAAGCTGTTGGTTGAGCTCCAGTTCCCGCTTCATTAACCACATAATACAATCCTGAATCGGTTTTTGTGGCAGTCAATTTATTTTTCGCAATGTAATCCACGATTTCTTTTTCGTTTTGAACCGTGTAATCAACAGGTTTAGATGCTTCGTTATCCGATAAACAAGAAACAAATAATAAAGAAATTAGGGCTAATAAAGTAGATTTCATAATTTAATTTAAATGTTAAAGTTGCAAATATAGTAATTCAAGCAAAGCCTTTTATAAAAATTATTTATCACCAAAAATCTGGACGTCATCTACTTGAAAAGCGCCATCCAAAGCCAGGTTTTTTCCGGAGCCTGTATATTTAAAAGCAATGCTGATTTTACCTTGGAATGCAGATAAATCTACTGCGCCACTTCCTATAAATTGATACCAAGGCGTGGCTTGTTTGGGCAAATTAACCATTAAGGGAATCCAAGTGGCAGTTGCAAAATTCAATCCGTCAAAATTACTGGAAGCATACACTTCCAAGGAATTTAACTGGGAATCAACGTCTAAATGATGCTGAGCGCTTCTAAAAGTAAGGACTTCTTTCGTATGAACATCCATGTCAATTTTTGGCGAGATCAACCAAGCCACATTCGAAACAACTTTAGTTCCGCTAATGGCAAACTCGGCATACCCGTTACCGGAATAAACGGTGCCTTTCCAGAAAAGTGTTCCTTTTTGAACCATATTTGCCCAGCCGGGAAGACTCAAATTCGACTTATCGACAACTTTTTCAAAATCTTGGGAGAAAAAAGGAACAGCTCTGCTTCCGGTCATCACCACATCTTTTTCGGAACGCGACAATAATTGGTAATCCGTTCCGTATTTTGTCAAAATTCCCCTTACTTTTCCGCTTCCATCGGGAACAACTTTAGTCGAAAAATCAGAAAAACTACTCGTTCTAAAATAGACTTGATTGCCTAATTTATCTACTAATCCCCAATTTGTCGCACCGCCCACATTATTGGTTTCTTCAAAATAATGACGCCCTATTGCCAAAGCTGAAAACTGAACATCAGACAATTCGACCAACGTATTCAAATTAGAATCATTCAGCAGTTCCGACATGGTTAACGACCGAACCAAAACCTCCTCCTTTACATTCCTACACGACGCATTCAACACTTTTTTATACTCATTTTGTGAAAGTCGCCCCACGCCACCTTCATTATAGGAATTCACAAAAATACTTCCGATACGCATCCCGCCAAATGAAATATCCGTATATTGATCTTTCAATTTTATATATACTTTATTGCCCAATCTATAGTCAATATACAAGTTGGTAGCATCCACAGGAACGCTAAATCCTATGGCTGGCGTTGTGGCTGTTGCCAAAGTCTGAAAGGAAATCGACTTGAAAAAATTTCCCGATTCATCGCTGGAAACCACATACGCCTCGATGACATCCTCGTATTTGTACTGTGTTACAATGGCATTCGCAACAGCATGAACTTCGTTAACTGTTTTATTTACAACTAAATCTGACTGGGTGCAAATGAGTTTTGGAGCCACAACCTCATCCGTTACGCAACTGCTGAAAGTGATTGTCAACAGTAAAAATAGAACCGGTTTGCAAAATATTGATTTCATGTGCTTTAATTTATAAATTGATATAAAGATTGACGAAATACGTTCTTCCGTATCCGTAAAAATATTTTGGTCCAAAAGAAGGCGTGCCACTGGAAACATCTTGATTAATTTGTCTGAAATTTGCGTTTCGGGCTTGTTCATAACCACCCGTTTTATAGGTAACATCGAGTACATTATTGATGCTGGCAAAAATCCCGACATTCTTTCCGTAAATTCTCCATGATTTTCCACCCACAAGGTTGAGCAACATCGTTGGATCAAATTTTTCTTGTTTTATAAGTACTGTAGCCCGTTCCTCCGTTGCCTCTGGAAAATTGAAACCGCTTGCGGGATTTTTATAAAATATTTCGGTTCTGGAAATAGGAGAAATATCAATATAACTGTTGGTGAGGTAATTTACATTGGCGCTAATCCACCAATATTTTGGATCTCGATATTCAATTCCCACGGAATATGCGCGTTGCGGCATTCCCGCTTGCTTATAATTTTTGAGGGAAGCCGTTCCAAAATCAAAAACCGGACTGGTATTTTCTGGAGTTGCTTCAGCATCGTTTGTCAAAGTCACTCTTGGATTACTGTCATACGTATATTCCCCGAAAGCGGCCGAAAAAGTGGTTTTAAATGTTTGGCTTAATTGGTATTCCAAACTGAATTCGGCCCCTACATTTTTCTTATTCAATTGTGTTAATGTCTGACTCACAAAAGCATCGGTATTTAAATAACCGAAGCCATCATCAAAAATTCCTTCGGCATAAAAAAAGGAAATTTGAGTAGCATTTTTAATTAAGGAATAATACGCAGTTAGTCTGGCTTTGAGTTTTGGGGAACGATAGATGTAACTGGCGTCCAAACTGCTGATGTTCTCACTTTCAATTCCGTCTACAATCGCATTATTCAATCGGGAATTCGCAAACGTATTTTTCAAAGATGGTGCTTTGGTTAAATGCGCCGCATTAAAAGTCACCAGCTGTTTGCCGGAGATTTTGAAATTGAATCCGGCTTTGAAGCCAAAGTTTTCAAATGCTGTTTTTTCGCTTTTCCCGAAGGAATTGGTTTCATAAATTCCGTTTTTGTACAGACCTTCCCTTTGATAATTGGCAGTAGAAAAATGCTGGGCCAGATAAAAATCCGCTTTGTTGTAGGTGAATTTGAATTGGGTAAACGCTTCTACAGTATTGGCAAAATAATTATAGTTGTATCCGTACGTATCCCCAACAACTACTTGACGGTCGGGACTATTCAAATCAGACTGGGATTGATTTCCACTATAAAAAGCATCGATATCTTCAAAATAGGAACCGCCAAGCAAGTCCAACAATTTTTGTGAATTATGCGATTTTAGTTTTTTGAAAGATGCTCCTGCGTTCAAAAAAATATTTTCCGACAGTTGCGCACTCAAATTTGTTGTGGCCACCGCTGTTTGATCTTCTACTTGATCTTCATACAAAACATACTTGCTTTTTGTGGGTTCGTAGCTCGTAATTGTTCCATTAGCATCCAAAACCGGATTTTGATTGGCTTGGTACAATGCGGTCCAATCAATTTGCGAATTGGCTAAAAATTCCGCTTTACTTTTTTCTGCATTTTCATAATCCGGAGTAAATGCACCCGAGAATTCTCCATTATCAGGCGCATAAAGAGAGCTGTAATAACTGGGCATATTTCGATAATACGTTGGATCAGGACTATTCGCATTTTGATAATCGATGTTGCTGTTGGCAATTGTTCCAAATTGATACGTCACACTCGAATTCAAATTGGTTTTATCATTGATTTTAAAATAATGATTCAGCATTATCATGGGTTCTTCAATGGTTTTGATGCGGGCATTTCTTTTTTCATTCTCTTGAAAACCCCAATACGAATTGTATTTTACGTTTGTCAATTGGGTAACTTCAGCTGTATTAGGGGAATTTTTGGCTCTGGAATTCGGAGTGTACAGTGCCGTGAGATTCAACGAATGCTTCTCGCCTACTTTTTTTTCGAGACTTATAAAAAAGGAATTCGCATCATAACTGCTGCCTTCAAAATACCCTTCTTGCGCCCAGCGCTTTCCTGCCGAAACTACAAAAGCCCAGCCACGGGAATTCATTCCGGAAGCATGCGTAGCCATGGTGCGCCAACTGTAATTGGTATTGGTCCCAGAAAATGAAATTCGAGAACCTGGTCTGTAAATAGAGGCTCGCGTATTGATTTCCTGTGTCCCTAAAATACCCCCAAACGTATAATCCGAAGGGGCAGTTCCCATGGTAAATTCCTGATTACGTAGCGCGTCATTCAATCCGCCCCATGCACCCCATTGCGGTCTGCCGTCATAAATTTTATTCATGGAAACGCCATTGATCATCATTGTGGAATGTTCGCTGTCTAATCCCCGAACTCTAAAACGAGCTTGTCCCCAGTTGAAAGCGGCAGCTTGCAAAAAAGCATCTCGGGAGGATTGCAAGAGTCCGGAAGTACTTTCGGAACTGCTGTTGTCATCGCCAAAATCACTTTCAATAAGTGTGATGATACTGTTTTGCTGCTCTATGGATTGGTCTTGTTCTAAAGATATGGTTCCCAAATCCAGCATTTGTCCTTCGGTAATTTCAACGGGATACAAGCCATCTTTGAAACCCTGACTGTGTACCAGAAGCAAAATATTTCCTGTGGGAACGGTATCAAAACTGAAATTACCATCCGTTTTAGTGAGTTGCATTAAAGTCGTGTTTTGAACACTGACAACCACAAAACCTAACGAAATTTGCGTTTTTGAATCGATGATTTTTCCAAAAAAGCCTGTGTTATTTTGTGCCGTAATGCATCCCAGTTGAACCATGAAAAAGAAAGCTATGTAAAAATTATTCATATATTCAAACGATGAGGGTTCTATTTAATAAAAATTATAAATTCCAATAAAAAGTTCAACCGTTACAATGAATTGCAACGGTTGAACTAAAACATAGAAAGCGTCATCCGAAAGGGAATAACTTTGAAAACAATTAAAAATGAATTTTGGAAAAAGAGTATAAAACCTTACTACTATAATGCTGAAAAAAGTGGTATTTAAAATTCAGCCTGTTGTCACGAACGAATTATAATGTTAAATGTACAAAAAAAACAATAACATATTGATTTTCAATAAATAAATTACTCTTTAGGTTAAAAATAAAAAACATACAAAAACATCGCGGTTTTAGTTGAAAATTTTCATTCTTTTCAAACGATCCTAAGCTTATTTATTCAAATATTATCTGTTGTTTTTGCTTCCAATACTAGCGATTTTATCGATTTGAAGGCCTGATAAAAGTTAAAGTGTTTTTTTATTCTTCGGAAAAAGCGTCTAAAAACGCACCAATTGTTAGGTAACTTTTAAAATTTGCCCCGAAACTTCGGGATAAAACTTAAAAGTAGTATTTTTGCACTATGGAAACAAATAGACAGAAAAAAATAGGTGGGGTTATCCAAAAAGATTTGGTTGATATTCTGCAAGGTGAAGTGAGAAAAAATGGAGTAGCTAATTTAATTATCTCGGTATCCAAAGTTACTGTAACTACAGATTTATCAGTGGCGACAGTACATTTAAGCGTTTTTCCTCAGGACAAAGCCAAAGAAATTTTAGAGGCGGTGAAGTCCAATGCTAAAACTATAAAACATGATTTATCACAACGCGTTCGTTTGCAATTAAGAAAAGTTCCTAATTTGGTTTTCTTTATTGACGACTCTTTAGATTACATTGAAAAAATTGACAATGCGTTAGCCAACAGAGATAATCCTATAGAAAACAGGGATCTTTTAGACAAACGCAGATTCCAATAAAGTTTGAATTTCTCCCTCTACATAGCCAAACGATACATCCTCAGCAATAGTAAAAACAATGCTATAAACATCATCAATCGCATTGCCAGCATGGGAATTATTGTTGGTGCAATGGCTTTGTTTGTTGTTTTATCCGTTTTTAGCGGGCTAAAAGTATTTAGTCTTTCGTTTACCAATGACATCGATCCGGATTTAAAAATAAGCAGCACTTTAGGAAAATCCTTTTTGATTTCTCCCAATCAGGAAAGCCAAATCAAAAAAATAGACGGTCTTGCTTGGTATACCAAAATCATCGAAGAGCGTGTTTTATTTACTTTTGACGGAAAACAACAAGTTACGTACTTAAAAGGGGTTGATGCTAATTTTAGCAAAGTAAATGCTATTGAATCCAAACTTTTCAATGGGCAATGGTTTAAACCTGACACCTATCAAGTAGTTGTTGGGTATGGAATTGCTCAGAAATTCTCGATGGGATTATTGGATTTTAATAATCATTTGGAAGTAATGGTGCCTAAAGCTGGAAAAGGCACGATTGAAAATCAAGAACAGGCCTTTAACAAAACGGATATAATTCCTGTTGGTATTTACGCCATTAGCGAAGATTTAGATTCTAAATATGTTTTTGCTGATTTGGGTTTAGCGCAGGAACTATTGGAATACAAAACCAATCAGGTTTCCGGGATTGAAATCAAAGCAAAAACTGGTGCTGATGAAACTGCTATTATAAATCAACTTCAAACTATTTTTAAGAATAAAATCACCGTAAAAAATAGGGCTCAACTTAACGACTCGCTCTACAAAATGTTGAATACCGAGAATATCGTTGTTTATTTAATCTTTACTCTGGTAATTGTTGTGGCACTATTCAACTTGATTGGCGCGTTAATTATGATGATTTTAGACAAAAAAGGGAATCTAAAAACCCTTTTTAATTTGGGAACTGAAATCAAAAATTTGCGAAAAATATTCCTGCTTCAAGGGACTTTATTGAGTGTTTTTGGCGGAATTATTGGGCTAACCTTAGGGATTATAATTGTACTACTTCAAGAACATCTTCAGCTTGTAATGATTACTCCTACACTGGCTTATCCTGTGATTTTCTCTCTCGAAAATGTACTTATTGTTATGGGGACGATTATTACGCTTGGCTTTATTGCATCCTTGATTGCAAGTAGTCGCGTGAGTAAGAAGTTATTGGAGTAAGTTTTTTACCGCTAATTCGCTAATTTTTAAAAAAATTACTCTTTAGATTTAGCAAAGATGTTTAATTAATAAGCTATTATAAATTAGCGAATTGGCGGTAGAAGTTGATTAATATATACTGCTTAAACCAACTCATATCCCGCATACGCTTCTTCGATTTCATTCAAAGCAGCGAATAATTCTTCAGGGCGGTCCAGCGTTACTAATTTTTGTTTGTGGGGTTTAAAAGAATGAATTCCTTTGAAATAATTGGTGTAATGTGGTCTTGTTTCCACAATTCCTAATCTTTCGCCTTTCCATTCCATGGCCCAAGTGAGGTGATTTCGAACTGCTTCGACTCTATCAATAACGGTAGGTTTTGGCAAATGTTCTCCCGTTTTAAAGTAATGTTTGATTTCGTCAAAAATCCAAGGATAACCAATGGCAGCACGACCAATCATAATGCCATCGATACCATATTCATTTTTATATTGCAATGCTTTTTCCGGAGAATCAATGTCGCCATTACCAAAAATAGGCATCGTGATTCTTGGATTATTTTTAACTCGGGCAATATGCGACCAATCGGAATGGCCTTTGTACATTTGGGCACGAGTTCTGGCGTGTATGCTCAAAGCAGCAACACCAATATCTTGCAAACGCTCTGCTACTTCATCAATATTAATGGAGTTATCGTCCCAACCCAAACGGGTTTTTACGGTTACCGGCAAATGGGTACTATCGATAACGGCTTTAGTCAGGCGAATCATTAAATCTACATCTTTAAGAACGCCGGCTCCGGCTCCTTTGCAAACGACTTTTTTAACAGGGCAACCAAAATTAATATCGATTAAATCCGGGTTTACGGCAGACACAATTTTAGAGGACATGGCCATCGCTTCTTCGTCTCCACCAAAAATCTGAATCCCAACGGGGCGTTCGTAATCAAAGATGTCTAATTTCATGCGGCTTTTGATGGCGTCCCGAATCAATCCTTCGGAAGAAATAAACTCAGAATACATCATATCGGCACCGTGCGCTTTACACAATCTGCGAAAAGGCGGATCACTCACATCTTCCATTGGTGCGAGAAGTAAAGGGAATTCGGGTAATATTATGTTGCCAATCTTGATCATCGTCCTTAATTTTTTGCAAAATTACGACATTTAGCTGAAAGGATAAAAGAAGAAAGGAGAAAGACTTCGTATTAAAGGTGTTGGTTTACGAATTCGGGACTTTGAAACTGTTGAATTTAGCTTATATTTGCAGATTAATAGTCGCTGTTTGGCGATTGCGTGAGGGATTGCAGTGAAAATCCTTTTCCTTTTTTCTTTAAAAAAGGAAAAGATTGTAGCGGAAAGCCCGACCCTTGTGGTCACGCCCTGAAAAAAAATCAGGGTAAACCCAAATAAATTTGATATCAACAGAAAATGAAACACATACGGAATTTTTGTATTATTGCACATATTGACCACGGGAAAAGCACGCTTGCTGACCGATTACTTGGCGCTACACAAACCGTTACCGCTCGTGAGGAAAAAGCGCAATTGCTGGACAACATGGATCTAGAACGTGAACGTGGGATTACGATTAAGAGTCACGCGATTCAGATGGAATATACGTATAAAGGACAAGAATACATCTTGAACTTGATTGACACTCCTGGACACGTGGATTTTTCGTACGAAGTTTCTCGGTCGATTGCCGCTTGTGAAGGCGCACTTTTGATTGTAGATGCAGCGCAAAGCATTCAGGCACAAACGATTTCGAATTTATATTTGGCTTTAGAAAATGACTTGGAAATTATTCCGGTTTTGAATAAAGTAGATTTACCAAGCGCGAATCCAGAGGAAGTAAGTGACGATATTATTGATTTACTTGGATGTAAATTAGAAGATATTATTCATGCATCTGGTAAAACTGGTTTTGGTGTCGAAAATATTTTGGCAGCCATCATCGATCGAATTCCTCCTCCAAAAGGAAGTGTTGATGAGCCATTACAAGCCTTGATTTTTGACTCGCATTACAATCCATTTCGAGGAATCGAAGTTATTTTCCGGGTAAAAAATGGTCAGATTAAAAAAGGTCAGAAGATAAAATTCATGGCTACCGGAAACGAATATTTTGCAGACGAGATTGGGACTTTAAAATTAAACCAAGTTCCGAAACAAGTGATTTCAGCCGGTGATGTTGGGTATTTAATTTCTGGAATTAAAGAAGCGAAAGAAGTAAAAGTAGGTGATACATTGACAGATGCGAAAACGCCAACAACGAATATAATTAAAGGATTTGAAGAGGTAAAACCAATGGTTTTTGCGGGAATTTATCCTGTGGATACGGAAGATTATGAGGAGTTGCGAAACTCTATGGAAAAATTGCAGTTGAATGATGCTTCATTAGTATTTTTACCGGAAAGTTCAGCTGCTTTGGGATTTGGTTTCCGTTGTGGATTCTTGGGAATGTTGCACATGGAAATTATCCAAGAGCGTTTGGAGCGTGAATTCAACATGACAGTGATTACTACGGTTCCCAACGTTTCGTATTTGGCTTACACCAAAAAGGATCCAACAACTCCACTTATTGTAAACAATCCTTCGGACTTGCCGGAGCCCTCTCGTTTAGACCACGTGGAAGAGCCTTTTATTAAGGCAACTATCATCACCAAATCCGATTATGTTGGAAATGTAATGAGTTTGTGTATTGAAAAACGTGGGTTGATTACGAATCAGACCTATTTGACTACGGAACGTGTAGAGTTGACTTTTGATATGCCATTGGCAGAAATTGTATTTGATTTTTACGACCGTTTGAAAACCGTTTCTAAAGGATATGCTTCCTTTGATTATACGCCAATTGGGTTGCGAACTTCTAATTTAGTGAAAGTAGACATCTTATTGAACGCTACGATTGTGGATGCATTATCCTCCTTGATGCATGCCGACAACGCATATCAAATAGGAAAAAAAATGTGTGAAAAACTGAAAGAATTGATTCCACGCCAACAATTTGATATTCCTGTTCAAGCGGCTATTGGGGTAAAAGTGATTTCTCGCGAAACAATAAAAGCATTGCGTAAAGACGTTACCGCTAAGTGTTATGGTGGAGATATTTCCCGTAAACGTAAATTATTGGAAAAACAGAAAAAAGGTAAAAAACGAATGAGATTGGTTGGAAATGTTGAAATTCCGCAAGAAGCGTTCATGGCTGTTTTGAAGTTGAATGATTAATGACAGGATGTTTTTCTCGTCATTAATTACCCTGACGATAGTACCGGTTTTTTTAGAGGAGTGAACTAGGTATTTCATCCCAGATTTAAATACGAAATTGGTTGTTTACTTTAGTGTTCAGAAACAAAGAGACAAAAGCGTATATTTGAATAACAAAAAAATATAACAATTATGAATTTTAATTCTAAAAATCCATTTTTAAATACTAAACCTTTTTCTACTGCAGCTTCAAAAAATGATCAAGTACATCAAACCACAATTCTTGATTATAATGACGAGATGACCTTGTCAGGAACCATAAATAAAAGTTTGATTTTATTTTTACTACTTACTGCTTCGGCTATAGTAATATGGTGGTTGACCTTTAATGGGATGAACCCAATGGTCCCGGCAATTGGCGGTGCAGTAGTTGGGCTTATTCTAGTCGTAATTTCAGCGTTTAAACCTCAATATTCCCCCTATTTAGCTCCTGGTTACGCACTTTTTGAGGGCTTATTTATTGGTGGAATTTCAGCAATATTTGAAGCAATGTATCCTGGAATTGTCATTCAGGCCGTAGGAGCTACATTTGTAACCTTCATGATTTGTCTGGGATTATATAAATATAAAATTGTGAAGGTAACAGAACAATTCAAATCGGTAGTTGTGGCAGCAACATTGGCAATTGCTACGTATTATCTTATATCTTGGGTATTTTCAATGTTCACCAGTTTTGTGCCCGTGCATTATGGCGGCTCATGGATGAGTATTGGAATCAGTGTTTTTGTAATTGTGATTGCTGCTTTAAATCTGTTTTTGGATTTTGACCGCATCGAAAAAGGAGCTGAACAAAAAATGCCAAAATACATGGAATGGTATGGTGCCATGGGGTTAATGATCACCCTTGTTTGGCTGTATATTGAATTTTTAAGATTGCTCTCAAAATTAAACAGTAAAAACTAATCGTGCTAATAGCTGTATAAAAAAGAGTGAACCTTTTAAAGTGTAAAAGAGTCACTCTTTTTTATGCTGCTTTCTCAAAAGCAATGTAATGACTTAAAAGCCCTTTATTGTTGAAAATAGGAAACCCTTTTATGAAACAAACATAAATAGTCCCATTTTTTTTATAATTCAACACTGTTTTTTCAAAAGGTTTCTGCTCTACTATTGCCGTACGAATTTCACTTGAAGTACTCTTGCTCGTTGCTTTCCCTTGAAAAATCTTAGGGCTTTTTCCCAAAACTTCGGATTCTGCATAGCCGTTCATTTTTTTCATGTTGTGTGAAGCAAATATAATATTCAATTTTACATCCGTAACAATAACAACCTCTTCTTTCAGGCTACTATTGAGATCCCAATCATTTTTTGACCATTTATTTTGCAAAGCAATTGAGTTTAGCTTGTTTAAATCCAAAAAAACATTCTTGACTGAACTCAAAAATTCATTATGAAAATCCCAAGAACAAACAGGAACCGTCTTAATACTTAAAGCGCTGTGATACATCGCAATAGCGTCTTCATATTCTTTAAAATTGCTCATAATACATAATTTAATGAACCAAATGTAATTTTATTCACAAAGATAAAATTACAAATTTCAGATTTTAACCATTGTTGAACTCCTTCATTCTGCATTAGAAATCAAATTTCAGCTGCACCACAACAAATTTTTTCTGCTCTGTATTCAAATTGCTTAGAGAAATCCCCAGCAAACGAACGGAATCCTTCATGCGCTCTTGGTACAAAAGTTCTTTCACAACCTCTAGAATCAGTCCTTTGCCAGATATAAAATAAGGCAAGGTTTTACTGCGGGTTTGTTGGGTAAAATCACTGTATTTAATTTTCAAAGTGATTGTTTTTCCAGCTATAGTTTGTTTTTTTAATCTTCTTTCTAAGGCACTTGCAATAGGATCCAGTTGCTCCATCATGAAAATTTCTGAAGAAAGGTTGACGTCAAAAGTATGTTCTGCCGCTACTGATTTTGTGATTCGATTGGATTTAACCTCACTATTATGAATTCCCCTAACTACGTTGTAGTAAAAATGTCCTGATTTTCCAAAATGTCTCTCCAGAAACTCCAATGATTTACTTTTTAATTCTACTCCCGTAAAAATCCCTAATTGGTACATTTTCTCGGTGGTTACTTTTCCAACCCCATGAAATTTGTGAATGGCTAATTCTTCCAAAAATGCAATCACTTCATTTGGATCGACTGTTTTCTGCCCGTCGGGTTTATTATAATCACTTGCGATTTTAGCGACAAATTTATTAACTGAAATCCCTGCCGAAGCTGTCAAACCTACTTCATTAAAAATGCGTTGTCTTATTTCCTGTGCCAATAAAGTGGCGCTAGGATTTCCTTTTTTATTTGTAGTGACATCTAAATACGCCTCATCGAGTGAGAGTGGCTCTACTAGATCCGTATATTCATAAAAAATCTTGTGAATTTTTCTTGATATTTCTTTGTACCGATCAAATCTCGGTGTAACAAAAATAAGTTCTGGGCAGTTTTTTTTAGCCATAACGCCACTTATGGCACTCCTTACGCCAAATTTCCTAGCCTCATAACTTGCTGCAGCGACAACTCCTCGATTCTCTGAACCTCCCACTGCAATGGGTTTTCCCCGCAACAATGGATTGTCCAATTGCTCCACAGAGGCGTAGAAAGCATCCATGTCAACGTGAATAATTTTTCTTACTGGAATGAATCCCTGCATAATGTTCTAATTGAATATTCCCTTCGATTTCTTCCAAAGAACCTAGCATTCTGATTAATTCTTACCGTCTGAACTCAAATAATTGACAACTACTTCTGATTTTTTTTTGTTTTCCGTTGGAAAAAAGAAACTAATGGGTCTGGATTTAAAATGATTCCAGATAGAAGCGGCAATAAATCGCAATTCAAACAAAGAAATAGCCCTGGAGCGGAGCGCCAATCCCAACGAAAGGCTAAAACTGACCGTAAAATTCACTAACCCAATAACTCCAATCCCAAAAATGCCCCAAAACAACATAGTATTGCTTACTTGATAATTTGCTCCATACACTCCTAAGGCTAGATTGCCACTTACAAAAGTGATGTGTCTAATATCCAGATTCAACCCTAAAAACAAGCCAACGGAAGCCGTACTTCCCATAAAAACGCCAAACCAAAAATTAGAAATAATTCCGGCCCCTCTTTTTTCGTACAGCTTGGCTAATTTTAAAGTACGTACTTTCCCTAAGCTTCTTTTCAACATGGGGTGTTCCGTTATCCGGAAAAAAACCTGATTATGTTTATCCCTATTGGCAATACTTCCCGAAATAATTCCAGATAAAAACAGAAAAAATCCTGCTATTGCCGCATGAAAAATAGCTAATGAATGAATGGGACTAATGTCTGTAAGTAACGTTTCCCATTTAGTTGCAGCAATATTATAATGGAATAAGTAATCAATAGCCCAAATTCCAAGCAATGAAACTGGAAAAGCCATAATTACATTCCCCAAAAATGCAATAAACTGGGACCTGAAAACACGTGCAAAAAGAATGGCAAAAGCTTCATATTTCTCCGCCTCCTTCCCTTGTTTTGCAACTCCTTTTTCTAGAGCTTTTATCAAGGCAGCAGCAGTCATCGCTGGCTGTTTTGTAGCTAAAGTAAACCCCAGAAGATAAATAGCAATAAATCCAAAAGCATAATTCATACTATAAAGAAAAGCATGCCCAAAAAAACTAGTGTCAGCGCTAGCAAGCAAAACCTTAATGACACATAATATACCTACAATAAACCCTCCACCTAGGGCGGTACGGAACATTTTAAAATATTCTTTGCGACTTTCTGTGATATAATGTTCCCCTGTTTTAGCCGTGTGCTGGGTAATTTCATAGGAGATTAATTGTGTACTTTCGGCTATAAATTTCCTAACATTGTTCTTGTAGCAATTGAATTTTATCAAACGCAAGGCTAAAATAATTCCATTGTTTTTTTTATCACTCTCTTTTTCAACGATCAGCAACGGAATTAAAAATTTAAGCCGCTCTAATTGCTGTCTGATTTTTAGTAAATTCTGGTTTACCCGAAGTGAAATGCCATATTTAGAACTATTATGAAAAGCTCTGTCCACAAATTCTTCGCATTGCTTATGCAAAACCATCAATTGGGAATAAGATAAATCATCTATAGTGATGAAATGATTATCAGAACTCCGGACCTGATCTTCTATTTGAAACAATTCCTTTTCAAAAGCTGAAAAAGGACTTTCAAAATCATCAAATTCAGGTACCATTTTAATCACATCCGTTTCCATGGCACGACCGCTGATGCGTTGTGTAATAAGATGCATTGCAACAAGTATTTCTGATAAAACGGAGTGAGGTGCTACACTTTCATAAATAGATTTGAATTTTAAAAGGCTGTATAATTCCTCTAATTGCTCCACTGGAATTTTATTTACCCAAATCCCATCATTGGCTAGATAAAAAACCTGATTGAAAATGTATTCTAAAGTGTCTTTTTGAGGTTGATAAGGCAATATCTTAGCAAAGATTCTTTTTTTGACTTCAAAAAGAAAATCTACATCTTGTAAAATAGCTGCGTCTGTGAGGATTTTATTAAACTTAATGTCTTTGAGAATTTCTTTGAGATAAAGGGAAAGTTGTTTCCGACAAGAATAATTTTCTTTCAAAAAAGTAATAATATCCTGCAAATCCACGGTTGCCAATTTTTTTGTCTGCAAAGGCCGAATCAACCGAATTAACTCCACTAAAGGCTCCAGGTTGTCTTCTGTATCACGCCAAGACTCTGCTTCCCCAAAAAATTCAGTTAGCACTCCCACTGGAGTTGGCTTGTGTTTTCTTTTAAAAAATGGTTTTATCAACTTTGTTTAATTTTTGTAAAAATACGAACAGACTGATCATTTTTCATTAATAAATCCTTGAAATTATTGCTCGAGGACGCACAAAAAGACCTATTCGCAAAATTTCCTTCCTATTATCGGTAATCGACACACAGAATTGGAACATAAAAAACAGCAAACTAGCATAAACTCCGCTTTTGTCAAAGAGATAAAAACGGAACAAAAGCAAAATATTTAATACCTTTGGTTGCTGGTATCAGCCCAGATAGCAATGAAAAATCTTCGATTGAAAAAAACTATTTTTCATTTAAAAAAGAGCAACCCAAGACGCTATTTTTTACAAATTGAAAAAAGATTTATGAGTAAAAATTGAAATGAATATCTGGATACGAGCCAAGTGAACTGACAAAATAAATAACTAAAAATAACAAATTTCGCTTGAAATGATAGAAATAGAAAGAAAATTTTTAGTCAAAGATGATTCCTATAAAGAATCTGCTTTTACTCAAAATCATATTGCGCAGGGCTATTTGAGTTCCGCACCAGCGCGAACGGTACGGGTACGAATAAAAGGAAAAAAGGGGTTTCTGACGATAAAGGGGATTTCTAATAACTCCGGACTGTCCCGTTTTGAGTGGGAAAAAGAAATTTCCATTAGTGACGCTGAAAAATTACTGCTTTTGTGTGAAAAGGGAGCTATTGATAAAACTCGTTTTGAAATAAAAGTGGGCTCTCATATTTTTGAAGTAGATGAATTTCATGGTGAAAATCAAGGACTGGTTGTGGCAGAAATTGAATTAAACTCTGAAGAAGAATTTTTTGAAAAACCAGCTTGGCTGGACAAGGAAGTCACCGGAGACTCCCGCTATTACAATTCTTATTTGAGCACTTCGCCTTTTAGAAACTGGTAATCTAATTACTCATTACGGCTATAGTTACCTGCAGCCCTCCGCTGTTTTTATTAACTGCAATATCCATAAATGCTCGTTTAGAAAGATCAATCTCTCTAGACTTGACAAATGGGCCTCTATCTGTAATTTCTACAATTACGAACTTCCCGTTTTTTTCATTGGTCACTTTGACTTTGGTACCAAATGGCAGTTTTTTGTGGGCGGCGGTATATTTATTATTGTCAAATTTTGTACCGCTGGTCGTTCTTCTGCCATTGAATTTATCTGCGTAATAGGATGCGTGAGCGGCTTTTTTGTAGATTTTAAATTTTCCTAAAGAAGAGATCAATGAGTCTATTTTTTTTTCTTCCAGCTCCATTGCGGTTCGACTTTTTTTGATGCTGTCTTTTTGTATGGTGGCTTTTTGTCTTTCAGAGATGGAACTTTGGCTACTGGCTAAAGTGATTATTGCCAACAAAAAAAATAATGTTATTGATTTTTTCATTTATGTCTTTTTTAGTTAAATCTATTTTACAAAAACCATACCTAGATAAAAAAAGCTCTATTTCTAGAGCTTTCACGGTTTTTTTAAAACCATATTTTCCATGGGATTCGGCTTAAAATAAGCACTAATCCTAAACCATAAAAAATAGAAAATGTTTTAAATTTAGATTCGCTTGTAGTTGCTTTTTTGTGTTTTGACCACCCAATAGTAATCAAGACAATTGCTATTATATTGATCAAAGGATGTTCTAAAGCCAACAATCGGCTTTCCGTTGTCAGCCCACCCATTCCAACGGCTTTTATCATATTCAAACCATTGGGAGACACAAAGTATAAAAGTACACCTACTACTAATTGAGTGTGTATTGCTATTAAGCCAAACAGCGCTATCTTTCTGTCTTTGGAAGTAAATTCTTTTTTAGAAAACATCCCTATCAAAGAATTAACCACAGCCACCACTAAAACTAAAAGTGCCAGATAAGCCCAGCCAGAATGAAATTTTTGAATAAAATCGTCCATAAATAATATTTTTGTTTTAACAAATATAAGCAAAAAAGGCATAAAAAAACCACGTTTTTCAACGTGGTTTTAAATATTCAAACACTTAAATTACTCCTACTTACCAAAAATGTATCTAAGTGTAAATTGTGCTTGCCAAACATCAAAAGTTGAAGCATTTTTTTGAAAAGTGTCTTTTATTAAAACTCGAGTTCCGTTAGCTTCTACTTGAGTCGCTAATTGATAAAAAGGAACATTCGTAGTCGTTGTTCTGTAGTTCAAAACATTTGTATTTGTAACTCGTTGTGTAACTCCCCAATCTTTATTAATGAAATTAGTAAAGTTCAGGATATCAGCTCTGAATTGAAAATTATTCTTTTTACCCGCAATTGTAATATAAAAATCTTGAGTTGCTGATAAATCTAATCTATGTAGCATAGGTAAAACTCCTCCATTTCTCTCTGCATACTGCCCTCTTCTAGTAGAAAGGTAATCATCTTGATTGATATAGGATTCGTAAGCTTGTTGTTGTTGCGCTTCAGTGTAGACTGTTGTCACAGTCCCATTTGTTACTGAAAGTGATTGAAAACGAATTTCATTTGCATTTTTAGGGACATAAATCAAGTCATTGTTATTTACTCTGTCACCATTCATATCACCCCCGTAAGAATAGGAAAACGGTCCGGATTGTTCTCCAATGTATCCTAAATTGATTGAAGTTGCCGCCCCTACATTTTTACCGTATTCAATTTTGTATCCTAAAATACCAACTAATCTATGTGGTGTATTATTGTTAGACAATGCTAAAGGTAAGTCGTTATTTCCATTTACAGATCTAGCGCCCGTCCACGAACCAGAAGCAATAGAACCCGGAGATAACAAATCATTAGCACTTGAATACGTGTATGCAAACGATCCCCATAGCCCTTTTTTGTATGGATACTCTAATTTAAAGGTTGAAGAATAAAAATATCCTTTGTCCGTGTTTGTTAAAACAACGGCACTGGAAACATTATCATTAACACGAACACCTGCATCGGTACGAGCATATCTTGGTCTGTTATCCGGACCGCTGAAAGTTCCAACTGGCGCATCAAAATTAGCATTATAATAATGTATCGCATTAATATTTCTTTGAAAAATCCCTTCTACTGTACCTACAAAACCAAAAGGAAGTTTTTGATCAACCGCTATATTAGTTTTCCAAACTTGCGGAAACTTAAATTTTTTATCGGTGAAAGCCAATTCAAAAGTAGTAGGAAGCGTTGGAGTATCCGGAATAAAATAATCATTTGGGTTTGGAGTAAAACCATACCCACCAGAAGCCAATGCAGTGCCACTTACATCAACAAAACCTGTAAGCACTCCATTATTACCAATTGCATTAGATAAATAAACTGAAGGTGCTCTTCCTGTAAAAACACCACTACCTCCACGAAGTTGCGTCGTTGCATCGCCATTTAAGTCTAAGTTAAAACCAACTCTTGGCTCCAACAAATACTGAGTTTCAGGCATTTCGCCAGTATTAAATCTTTCTCCTTGTCCGAAAGTTAAAGCAGTAACTGCAGGATTTTCAAGTGCTGTATCAGCAAACCATACTGCTGAGGCACGTAATCCTACTGTTAATTTGAATCTGTCACTCAGTTTCATTTCGTCTTGCGTGTACAAATCTAATTTGTTTGACTTGAAGATTTGTAATGGCTCTTGAGCACCTGGCAATGCAGAATATCTGAATTGAAGACGTGCAGGAAGTGCCGTTGTTGATGGAATGCCACCTGTGTTTGCAGACTGATTAGCTGCTGCATAAAAGTCAGAAAGTGAATTAAAAGTGTAAACACCATTTGAACCAGAGAAAAACAAGTTGCTTGATTTGAAGTACTCAAAGTTAGCACCAAACAATAAAGAATGTTTTCCTATGGTTTTAGTCAAATTATTTGTAAAATGTAAAGTAGAATACGAAAGTTTATTTCCTTGCGTGAACGGATCTAAACCTGCCGAGATAGCTGTAGTAGACCCATCCAAAATATCAATTGTTGGAAATAACCCACCACCTTGTAATGCTCTGTCTTCAATTTGCTTATCGTAACCAGCTATAAAATTATTGTACCACGAATTGCTTAGTTTACTATTCAATTCTAAAACTACTGATCTAGTATTATCTTGAATAACGTATCCACTGTTTTTGAAAGACATTGCAAGAGGACTTGTTCTTCTATTTCCAAAACCTAATGAATTTGAGTTCGATGTTAATTCATCAGAACTTGAATCATGAAATACATAACGAGCAGTTAATTGATGATTATCATTAATATTCCAGTCAAGTCTGGCTAGGAATTTTTTTGAAATCCTTTCTGAATCATAATTCTCCCAAGGACCAGTAGTGTAATTAAATTTATCTTGCAAGAAGTTTGAAAGTGTCTGCATTTGTTCGAAAGTAGGTCTAGAAACCTGCGCACTTGCTTGTGGCGAACCTGTAGATGTCCAAGTAGTAGCCGGACTAATGTTCTCTATAGTTTCAACATTCCCAAAGAAAAATAATTTATCTTTAATGATTGGTGCTCCAATTCTGGCACCCCAAATTTTTTCTTCAAATTTTCCAGGCACTACTGTTCTTTCTCCTGCTTTACTTCCTATGAAGTCTTTTTTGTTGCTTCGGAATGAATTGTATATTGATCCTTCCACTTCATTGGTTCCACTTTTGGTAACCGCATTGATTCCAGAACCTAAAAACCCAGATTGACGTACATCATAAGGAGCAATATTTACCTGTAATTGTTCAATAGCATCTAAAGAGATAGCTGTAGAACCGGTTCTTCCTCCTGCTTGTGAATCACTACCTAAACCAAAACCATTATTGAATACCGATCCGTCAATAGTAAAATTGTTTAATCTTGAATCCTGTCCACCAAAAGTACCGTTACTACCTGCATTGGCATTGTACTTGGTAATAGCATTTATGGAACGTGCTCCTGTTACTGGCACAGCTGTGATTTCTCTGTTAGAAAATTGTTGAGATGCTCCAGTTCTTCCTTTATTGAAAGTCCCTTTTGATTTAGTAGAAACAATTACTTCATTCAAAGCATTTGATTCTTCTTCTACAACAATATTTACAGTTAGATTATTCCCCAAAGGAGCATTAATTTCTGTAATTTGAGTTGTTTTGTAACCCACATAAGTCACTTTTACGGTGTACGGACCACCTGGTCTAAGTCCCTGAACCGCATAGCCTCCATTAGCACTTGTGGTAGAGAAATACTTTGTGCCTGTAGGCATGTGGACAACTTCAACTGAAGCTCCCGGAAGAGTCTCTCCAGCATTTGATTTAACAGTACCAGACATAGCAGAACTAGTAACCTGCGAATGCGCTATAACTGATAGAAAAATAATCAAAATAAAAATAATTTTTTTCATTTTTGTTTTTTTTGTTTAGTTTATTAAGTTTGGCAAAACTATAACATTAATTTCCTAAAAAGTTAACATAGTGTTAAGAATATTGTACTTTAAAACATTTTTTTTGACTGCAAACATTTTTTATGTTTTTTAGAACAAAACCATAGTTTTGATTTTATCTTGTTCCTGTTTGTTCTTTATAAAAAGCTACAAAAGTATTTTTTTGTCATAAAAAAACCCTCATTCCAAATTGAAATGAGGGTTTTTTTATTTTTTGCTAAACTAGTTGAACGTATAACGAACACCAGTCTGCATTTGCCATCTTGATGAGTTAAGACCTACATCATCAACTTGGTTAACATTATTCCCTACAGCAGGGTTATATCTAAAAGTTGGTGTAGTACCATTAGCTAGGAATCCAACTTGTTGAAGCAATTGCACTTGGTCGAAGCTAGTGAAATATCGTTTACCCCAATTTTTATTTAAAAGATTGGTAAAGTTGAAAATATCAGCAGTGAATTCTAAAGTATGTTTCTTATTCCCTACATTGATAGTAAATTCTTGAGCAAATTTCAAATCGACAACATGAGTCGTTTTTAAACGATCTCCGTTACGCTCCGCATATCCACCTTTTCTGCTTCTTAAATACTCATTTCCTTCAATGAAAGCACTAAGTGCATCCCATTGTTGATCAGCAGTCAAACCATTAGTTGTGCTAACTAAATTAATTTCAGATCTTGCAGCAGGAACATAAATCAATGCTGAATTAGAGAATGTATCTTTTAACAAATTTCCAAAATCATTATAAACATAACTAATTGGAGTTCCTTGTGCCCCTTCGTAGAAGAAACCGATTCTTGATTTTGTGAATTTACTCCATTTTAGAGTAACGTTCCCATTTGAAATAATTCTTACGCCTTGATCAAAATCAGATCTTGACAAGGTTGGGAAGTTAGCTCCATTAACGGTTTCAGTATTATTCCACTGAGAACTGTTTTGAGATGAGGTTGCATCCAATAGAACGGTAGACTTACCATAAGAATACGTACCAGAAATATTACCGTCAATAAATGGTGATCTAAAGTTTTTAGTTAACGTGAAAGACACATTATAAGCTTTTCCTTCATCTGTATTAGAGGCTAAATAGATCCCTAAATACTTGCTGTCCACTCTATTGTTTGCGTTATAAGTAGGTCTTGTATCTGCTCCAGTTAAATTACTTGTCGATGCTTTGACATTCAAATTTTCATACTTTATAGCACTGATATTGTCATTATAAGTAATTTCAGATGTAAATACGAAGCCTAATGGTAATTTTTGATCTACTGCAAAACTTGCTTTAAACACCTGTGGTAATTTAAAATCTTTTGCAAAAATATCAATGTTACCACCTCTACTACCCGAACCCGGTCTAGGAAAAGACGCAGGAAGCGGCGCTATTTGACTATCAACACTTGGATTAGGGTTAAATACTGGCATTTGAGTATTAGTTGTTCCTGTAATTTGAATTGCACCTTGAGTAACTCCATTATTATTGTATGTTCCACCTGGCCATACTAGCGGTAATCTAGAAGTAAATACTCCAAATCCACCTCTAATTTGAGTCAATTTGGCACCGTTTACATCATAATTAAAACCCAAACGCGGTGCAAAATGAGCATAATTAGATATCCCTTGACCTACTCTGGCATCTTTCAAGTTTTTACCGGCTGCTTGTAATAAACCAACCGTTCTAACATTAAAATCATTATTTACTAAACCATCTTCCCATACTGGCATATCAACTCTTACTCCGTAAGAAAGTTTGAAATTTTCAGTCAATCTCATGTCATTTTGAACATACAAACCAAATTGTTTTGTTCCAAACTCAGCTGCTCCTAATGACTCATCTCCACTACCACCGATTAAAGAATAGTTTAATAAAAATCTATTTGGTCTTTTATCTCCCAAGAAATCAGCTAAATTATCGTACCGATAGGCACCAAAATTGTTACCAAAGAATACGTTTTTAGATTGTGAAAATTCATTATGTGTCCCAATCGTGATTTTATTTCTTCCAAGATTTATCTCGAAATTATCAGAAATTGTCAATGTTTGTTGGTCTAACAAGTTCGCTGTTGAAAAGGCTTCAGCACCAAAGAAAATATTACCAGCACCATCTCTAATTTGCACTGTAGGAAACGGACCGCCTGAAGCGTCTCTATCATCAACCACTTTCGTGTAAGCTACAACAAGGTTATTAGAGAATTTGTTACTAAATCTTGAATTTAATTCTAAGGCTGTTGAAGTTGTTCTTGAATTGAACAATTGGCTTCCGTTGATAAAACTAATTGCAGTTGCAGAGGAGCGACTTGGAGCGAAATTCTCCGCATCAACAATACTATGTTTCAAAGATAATTTATGATTGTCACTGATGTTCCAGTCTAACTTAGCAATAATTTTATCACTCTTAAGTGTTCTGACATTATTATTATAAGAACCTGGATCATATCCAAAACCTGCTAATTTTGCAGTTAAGGCCGCTATATTTGCTAATGTAGAACTTCCTGTATAAGTGCCAAATTCAAACGGTTGTGGTGTCTCATTGTTTTGTTTTTCATAATTGATAAAATAAAACAATTTGTCTTTTACAATTGATCCACCTGCACGAACTCCGTACGTTTGCGCAGAAAAATCAGCTAACTTTTGTCTTCCGTTTGCACCTGCCAATGAAGGGGGCGTTTTAGCAGAAATAGACTCATCTCTATTGAAAAAATAGGCAGATCCTTCAAAATCATTGGTTCCTGACTTAGTAATTGCACTAATTGCTCCACCAGCAAAACCTGAAAGTTTCACATCATAGGGAGCTACACTTACTTGAAATTGCTCAATTGCATCCACAGAGATTGGACTTACACCTGTTTGTCCTCCGTTAGTTCCATTAGCAGCTAGCCCGAAAACATCATTACTTACAGCTCCATCGATGTAAATCGCATTGAATCTGTTATTTTGACCACCAATAGATAATTGATCATCTCCCCTTATTTGAGCTTGAGGTGTTAATCGTGCAAAATCAGAAATATTTCTGGATAAGGAAGGTAATGAATTGATTTTATCAGAATTAATTACTGTTTGCGCTCCTGTTCTTTGAGAATTAAACGTATTGTCTCTTGCGCTTCTAACTACTACTTCTTTCAATTGATTTGACTCTTCAGCCAAAGCAATTTTAAAGGTTTTATTTTCTCCTAATTGAAGATAAATTTCGTTTTCTTCATGGTTTCTGAAACCTACATAAGTGATAGTAATTTTGTAAGGTCCCCCTACTCTCATGTTTGAAATACTAAAATTACCAGTCCCATCTGTAGATGCAGTGTAACGGGAACCTGAAGGAGTATGTACTGCAAGAATAGATGCCCCTGGTAAAGTTTGAGAATCGTTATCATAAACATTTCCGCTTACAGAGGAATTTGTATTTCCCTGTGCGTAAAGGTTAGGATTAGCGCAAAATAATAACGCTAATGCAAAAAACAACTTTAAAAATTTTTTCATATTGTCTAGTTTATTAATATTTGGCAAAAATATAACATTTTTGCTTTAATAAGTTAACATAACGTTAAGAATATCGTTTCTTTTAAACAGAATTTTTATCTCAAACCAATAATCTCGCTTTTTTTAATTAAAAAAAAAAGAAATTATTCAATTAAAATCATTTTATATTAAATTATCCACACCAAATTACCAATTGCAAATACTAAAAAAAATAACACAAATTTAAAAAAAGTACTCTGCCAGAATTACTTAAATACTAAAAAGCCCTGAATTAGCTAAAATCAAGGCTTTTAGTGTTTTATACCTCCATCAAAAACAGAGCAGTAATCAACCTTAAATGAAAATTGATACGATCATAAAAATCAGTAGCTTATTTGCTCCTATTTATTCTTCAAAAAATGATTCAATAAAAAAGTGGTAGATCCGTCATGTGTTTGAACCGTTTTCGTATTAATTTCTTCCAAGATAGAATTAGCCAATTGTTTTCCTAATTCAACTCCCCACTGGTCAAAACTAAAAATATTCCAGATCACTCCTTGTACAAAAATCTTGTGCTCGTACAAGGCAATCAAAGAGCCTAGCGTCTCGGGTGTCAGTTTTTGGATTAAAATAGTGTTTGTAGGCTTGTTACCTGTAAAAACTTTAAATGGCAAAAGGAATTTTGCTTTATCAGCTGAAATTCCTTGTGTATCAAATTCAGCTTGTACTTGTTCTTCTGATTTCCCATGCATTAATGCTTCTGTTTGTGCAAAAAAGTTAGACATTAGTTTATCATGATGATCATTGTCGCCGTATAGAGGAGTTACAAATCCAATAAAATCTGCAGGTATCAGTTTTGTCCCTTGGTGAATTAACTGAAAAAAGGCATGTTGCGCATTCGTTCCTGGCTCTCCCCAAATGATCGTCCCCGTTTGGTAATTGACCGGTTTCCCGTCCCGACCCACACTTTTACCATTGCTTTCCATTGTTCCTTGTTGCAAGTAGGGGGCTAATTTTTGTAAGTATTGCGTGTACGGAATCAAAGCTTCACTTTCGGCACCAAAAAAATTGTTGTACCAAATACTCAATAACGCTAACGTAACCGGCATGTTTTGGTCAAAATCGGCAGTTTTGAAATGCTCGTCCATCTCATTGGCTCCTTTTAGCATGCCGTCAAAATTATCGTACCCAACGGCTAAACTTATCGTAAGTCCAACGGCACTCCACAAAGAGAATCTCCCTCCAACCCAATCCCACATAGGGAATACGTTGTCTGGGTTTATCCCAAACGCTGTTACTTTTTGAATATTGGTAGAAACGGCAACAAAATGCTTGGCCACATCTTCTTGAGTAGCCGATTTTAAAAACCATTTTCTGATGGTTTCAGAGTTGGTTAATGTTTCTTGAGTTGTAAATGTTTTGGAAACAACCACAAAAAGCGTTGTTTCTGGATTTAGTTTTTTTATGATTTCATTTACATGATCCCCATCCACATTAGAAACAAAATGAACATTTAAATGATTTTTATAAAATTGCAATGCCTCAACAACCATAACAGGCCCTAAATCCGAGCCTCCAATGCCTATATTGACCACATCCGTGAACGGTTTCCCTGTAAAACCTGTTCTTTTGCCGGAAATTACTTCATTGGTAAATAATTTAATTTTACTTTTTACTTCATTAATTTCAGTAAGTACATTACTTCCATCAACATTTATTATTGCTGATTTTTTGGCACGCAATGCGGTGTGAAGTACTGCTCTATTTTCGGTTTGATTAATTATTGCACCATTAAAATAATCAGCAATAGCACTTTTAAGTCCTACTTCATCTGCTAGTTGTAATAACAACTGAAGTGTTTCTTGATTAATAATATTTTTTGAATAATCAATTAAAAAATCATTCCATTTCAAATTGAATTTTTTTGTTCTGGATTCGTCCAATTGAAATAATTCCTGAATCGACGCTTTTTGCATTTCGCTGTAATGCTTTTCAAGTTTTTTCCAAGCGCTTGTTTCGGTTGGATTTGTGGTATTTAAAGCCATTTATTGTGTGTTTTGTAGTATTATTTTAATAGGGTAAAAATAGTGAAATTAGTTTTAATGAAAAATGGTTTTGCATTATATTAAACTATAGTAATATAACAAGATTTCAGTGTTTTTTGGGACTAACACTAAGCAACTCGTCTTTTTTGAAAAAAATTGTGATGATTTTACAAATGTTATTTACAGGTTAGCCACACTATCCAGTTCAAATTTCAAGGGCGTTATTTGTGTCAAAAACCGACTTTTATTAGCGCCATTCATCGGTTCACCACTAGGCAATTTAAGTCTTAATGCATCTACTTGTCTTCCGTTTTTCCAAAATCGATAACAAACATGTGGCCCTGTTGCCAAACCTGTGCTTCCTACTAAACCGATAACCTGTCCCTGACTGACCCGTTGTCCGCGTCTCACGAGTATTTTTGACATGTGCAAATATTGTGTTGAGTAGGTTCCGTTATGTTTAACTTTTACAAAATTCCCGTTTCCGGCAGTAAAACCACTTTGCTCCACAACGCCGCTTGCCGTAGTGGTTATAGGTGTGCCATGAGGCGCCGCATAATCCGTTCCTTTATGTGCTTTCCATCTGTGCTGAACCGGATGAAATCTACTGTTTGAAAATCTTGACGAAATTCTACTGAATTTTATTGGAGACTTAAGAAAGAAATTTTTTAGTGTTTTCCCTTCTTCATTATAATATTGAATTTTATCTGAATTGGGGTTCTGCGCAAAGGGAAAGGCATAAATAATTTTTCCTCCGTATTCAAAAAAAGAAGCTTCCAGTTCTTCGACTCCATCATAAACGGAATCATTTATAAAGCGCTCTGTAAACGTTATCGCAAAACGATCTCCTTTTTTGAGTTTCATGAAATCAATTGAATAGGCGTAAATTTTAGCTATTTTATTCGCTAGAGCCCCTTCAATCTTAGCATTGTCTAAAGTTTCCGACAATGATTCTTTCAAAACTCCACCAATGGTGCGTCGCCTAATTGTAATTGGTTTGGTTTTTTTATAAACAACTACCGCTGTGTCCCGCATATCAATCACGTAATAACTCAGCGCATCGGGTTGATAAATAAAAGCCTGTAAATTATGTTTTTTATCCTTGGACCTCAACAACGTAAAAGGCCTGTTGATTCTAATACTTCTTACATCAAACGAATCTCTCACTTTAGCAATAATATCATATACTTTTCGTTCCCCAATATTCTGATTTTGAATAATAGTTCCAAAAGTATCTCCCCTTTCGATAGTATCATTAACGATATTAAAATCAGCAAGAACAAACCCAAACTCACTCTTTTTAGGAACAAGTTTCACTACTTTTTCCGGCACAACTTCCTTCATTTTATTACATGATACTAAAGAAAAAAGTGCTATTATAATTATAAATATTTGTTTCAAATCTTGTTTTTTTTTATTCAATCTACATTTCTACTCCCCAATTTTCTAATTCGTGGCTACTCCATAATTCCGGGAAGAAAATTCTTCTTTGATATTTTGGATGCATGTATTTTTTCCAGTCACTCCCGCCAGTAGCTTCTCCGTCGCCTTTTCCACTTTGATCAATATATTTTTTTGCTGTATTAAGGTGTTGCATTACCCAAGTAATATTTACCGTATGGTCATAATGACGCATGGCTTGAATTAGTTCTGGATTTTTTTGATCTGATTCCGGTAATTGTTTGAATTTTTGCCAAATATTAATGGTGTTGTATTCCTCCATGTGGGCTAAGAATTCCTTCTTATATTTTTTTTCAAACTCCTCCAGTAAAAATGATTTTTTACCGCTGTGATACTCTTTTCCGGCTGCTTGCCAATACAAATGTTCCAGTGCAAACTCATACGTTGTATTCCGGTCAATGGTATCTCTATAACGGTAATCAATCAGATTTATTAGGTCTGTTGATGAAAATTCTATCAAGCGGTATTGCGCACTTTGAAAGCCGCTGGCCGGAGTTAGTGTATTTCTAAATTTCATGTATTGCTCCACTTCCATTCCATTTCCCATAATATCAAAAGAGGTGGTTAACATGTCAAAATAACGGCTGATTCGCATTAATCGTTCCGTGAAAAACACTGTATTAATGCTTTCACAATAGGAAATTTGCCGCATCTCCCAGAGAATCATTTTAAATATCAATTCATTAACCTGGTGATACATGATAAAAACCATTTCGTCCGGAAGCGTCGTTCTCTGAATTTGAAGATTCAACAGGGCATCTGTCTGAATATAATCCCAATAGGTGATTGGCTTAGACCACAATAATCCTTCGAGCTGTGTTTCTGTTTTTTGATTTATCGCTTCATATTTAAGCTCAATTTCTTTTAAAATAGCTTCTGAATTGTCTTTAGTACTCATTATTTTTTTGTTTTAAAAGGATTTTTCAATCCTCTGTATCCCTCAATATCTGCCTTGATTGACCCTACTGCCAGACTGGCTTTTATCCTCAGCGGTACTTTATTGTCATCGTCCGAAATCCAGACAGTAAGACTTTCTTTCTCTTTGAAAACGCGTCCTGATTGTACCAAAGGTCTAAAAATCATAGCTGAAACAACGCCAAATTTAGTGGTAATATTTTCTCGTCCAATAAACTTTAGCTTGAATTTAGTAGTTTCATCATCAAAAAACATATCGATTGCCACTGATTCTCCAATTTTTAATTTATCGATACTAGGATAGTTTCTTAAATAATAAAAGGCCGATAGAATATCCTGAGTGTTTTTTGGAATGTAAAGTGTTTTTTCGGTTTTATGTTTATAATCTTTTACAACAACTCTGTTTGTAGATTGGTCAAAAAACCCTTCTTGATTTTTAGTATAGCCGCCTTCATCAATTTTTCGAACAAACTGGTACGGATTTCCTGTTTCCTTATCAATGTAGCTTTCGTATAAATCATCTACTTTAAAGAAAAAACGAGACATCCCCGTGGTGTATCCTTTACCAACAACATGAAACGTTTTTTTGTTGTTCAAAATGGCCTCTTTTACTTCCAGCGTGGCATAACCGGCATTGACTATTCCATAGTGTATCCTGAATTTGAACCACTCACCCACTCCGTAAGCATCTTCCTGAGGAGAATCAAAGCTTACTGTTATAATCAACACAAAGAATAAGAATAGT
This sequence comes from Flavobacterium sp. GSP27, assembly GCF_003970395.1. Classification (NCBI taxonomy): domain Bacteria; kingdom Pseudomonadati; phylum Bacteroidota; class Flavobacteriia; order Flavobacteriales; family Flavobacteriaceae; genus Flavobacterium; species Flavobacterium sp. GSP27. The sequence continues at coordinate 208,713 of NZ_RYDP01000004.1, forward strand.
TTTTTCATCACTTAATTTGTCTGTTTATTGACTCTATTAGCAAATTTTGTTCCAAATATATCAAATAGCAAATTTTGTTCCAAATATATCAAAACAAAAAAACTCAGTCAAATAATGACTGAGTTTTTATGCTATTAACTAACCAAAAAACTATAAACTATGAAATTTATATGAAATCAGGAAGGAAACCACCCCTTCCCTTTTTGCGAGTGCAAAGGTAGTTAACAAATCCACTTTTTTTTGTTAAAAAAAAAGTTTAACACAACATTTACAAAAAAACATGTTGTTTATTAGTTATTTTTTCACAATATGTAAAAATAATGCTTTTTTACAACGTTCCTCGCAATTCCTGTTCTCGCTCAATTGATTCAAATAGCGCTTTAAAGTTCCCCGCTCCAAAACCTTTGGCTCCCATTCTTTGTATAATTTCAAAAAACAAGGTTGGCCTGTCTTGCACCGGTTTTGTGAAAATTTGCAACAAATATCCTTCTTCATCGGCATCTACCATGATGGCTAGTTTCTCGATTTCGTTTAAATCTTCTTTCATCATTTTCATGTGATCTCCCAATCGCTCCGGAATGGCTTCATAATAGGTATGTGGAGGAGCAGACAAAAATTCAATTCCTCTTGCTTTGAGTTGCGATACTGTTTTGATAATATCGTCCGTTGCTATAGCGATATGTTGAATTCCAGGACCACCATAAAAATCCAGGTATTCCTCAATTTGCGATTTCTTCTTTCCTTCGGCAGGTTCGTTGATTGGAAATTTGATTCTTCCATTTCCGTTTGACATTACTTTACTCATCAATGCTGAATATTCCGTATTGATTTGTTTGTCATCAAAAGAAAGGAAATTTACAAATCCCATCACGTCTTCATAAAACTTAACCCAAGTATTCATTTCGTTCCAACCCACATTTCCTACCATGTGGTCAATGTATTTTAATCCTGTTGGTTCCGGATTATACTCGGATTTCCATTCCTTATAACCAGGCAGAAAAACACCATTATAGTTTTTGCGCTCTACAAAAATATGTACCGTTTCTCCGTAAGTGTAAATTCCGGAACGTACTACTTCTCCAAATTCGTCTTTCTCTACCGTAGGCTCCATAAAAGAGCGCGCACCACGTTTCATGGTTTCTTCGTACGCACTGGTGGCATCTTCTACCCATAGCGCTGCAACTTTCACGCCGTCTCCATGTTTTCTTAAATGTTCGTGTATTGGAGAATCTTGTGTTAATGGCGTAGTTAATACAATGCGGATTTTATCTTGTTTTAACACATACGACGTTCTGTCTCGCACTCCGGTTTCTAATCCTGCATACGCCAAAGACTGATACCCAAAAGCCGTTTTATAATAATGTGCGGATTGTTTTGCATTTCCTACGTAGAATTCTACATAATCGGTTCCTAATAACGGAAGGAAATCTTGTGCTCCTTCAAATATTTTTTCGAGTCCGTATTCTACTGATTTTACTTCTTTGCTCATTGTGATTTATTTTTTGATTCGGCATCTCTAGTTTTGGAACGCGGTTGACGCGGATAAAACAGATGTACACGGATGTATTAATTTAAAATTATGTTGTTGTTTACTCTAAAGCCCTAGCCCTGATGGTCGAATTGCTCTCGCAATTACCTTTTTCTGGCTTCTTTAGCCAGGAAAAGATAAAGCGTACAGCAGGAAATAGCTTCTAATTACTCGACCCAAGATTTGTAATATTGACCGTCGTCCAATCCCATCGCTTCTTCGGTGACCATTAAGGGACGAAAGGTATCAACCATAACCGCTAATTCGTGGGTTTCTGTATGACCAATGCTGCGTTCCATAGCACCTGGCGCCGGTCCGTGAGGAATCCCTTTTGGATGTAGTGTAATGTGACCTTGCTCTATATTGTTGCGACTCATGAAATCCCCATCTACATAATACAAAACCTCATCACTATCTATATTACTGTGATTGTAAGGCGCAGGAATGGATTTCGGATGGTAATCGTACAATCGCGGACAGAACGAACAAACAACAAAAGTTGAAGTTTCAAAAGTCTGATGCACTGGTGGTGGCTGGTGTACCCGACCTGTTATAGGTTCGAAATTATGAATACTAAATCCGTATGGAAAATTATAACCGTCCCAACCTACTACATCAAAGGGATGTGTGGCATAAACGAATTCATGCATCATTCCTTCTTTCTTGATTTTTATTAGAAAATCACCTTTTTCATCGTGCGTTTCTAATTCTGTTGGCAAAATAAAGTCGCGCTCGCAAAATGGAGAATGTTCTAGATGTTGACCTGATTCATTTTTATAGCGTTTTGGCGTGTAAAAAGGAGCAAATGATTCGACGTAAAACAATCTATTTTCCGAAGTTTCAAAATCAATTTGGTAAATCATTCCACGTGGAATAATCAAGTAATCTCCATATTCGAAAGAAATATTTCCCATCATGGTGCGCAATTTTCCTTTCCCTTTATGAATGAAAATCATTTCATCGGCATCGGCATTTTTATAGAAATAACTGCGTAATGATTGTCTGGGTGCGGCTAATCCTATGATACAATCTTTATTGATCAACATGGCTTTACGACTGTCCAGAAAATCGTCCTCCGGCTTTAACTCAAAACCTTTTAAAAGTAATGATTTGATGTTTTTTCCAATGGCAATTTTTGGTTCTACTGAATAGGATTTTAAAATTTCCTTTACCTGTGTTGGTCTGTGAACGTGATATAGTAATGAGGAATGGCCATGAAAACCTTCCGTTCCAAAAAGCTGTTCGTAATACAAACCACCTGTAGGCTTTTCAAATTGAGTATGTCTTTTTTGGGGAAATTTTCCCAATTTATGGTATAAAGGCATGATTTTTTTGCTTAAAAGTTAAAGTTTAAAAGTTTATCGTTTTATCGAAATAAACTTATTTAATTAAATCAAAAAAAATACAATCTATTCCGGATTCCTCTTAATGAGGAATTGCAGATATCCTAACAAACCGTTCCAAATTGTTTTCATAATAACAAATATCGGAATTAAAATTCAAATAAATTACAATTAAAACATAAACCCGATGCTAAACCATGTAAATCCTTTAGGCTGTTCCGGGGACCAGGAATATTTTATTTCTATAGGTCCAATGACTGTTTCTAAACCATATCCTACGGCATAGCCAGAATATTTTGGAATCGAAACCCAATCCACGGTCTCAAAAATCCGATCTCCAATATTAGCAAAATTTGCCGAAAAATTGATGTGGTTTTTTTTATAAAACTCATAATCTATCGTTCCTGTTGATTTTATATAACTATTAGCGGCCACACTTAAATAATCGTATCCATATAAATATTTGAAATTATTAAGCGGATTATATCCATATCCTCCTAAAATAAAATTAAAAAAAGCAACGCTTTCCTGACCAAAAGAAAACCCGGCATCGGTTTGGAATTTTACTGTAGCGTTCTTAAATAAAGTTGCGGCTACACCAAAATCTGCTTTAGCAATAGAAAACGGTTGAAAATCGCCCGTGTAATTGGACGAAAGCAAATAGGTTTGAATATCACCAGTAAAATACCATCCTTTTTTAGGAAAATATTTATTATCAAAAGAATCAAATTTCATGTAGCCAAAAAGACTGAAGTAATTACTGTTGTCAATTATTGGATCTACATTGGCGAGTGTTTCTGATTTTATTTTTAAATATTTGAGCTCGACTCCGCCTCCTATCAGAAATTTTTGAACAAATAAAGACTGGAAATACGCTTGATTTGTCAAGTCCGTAAAATCTACATTAATCGAATTTATATCCGGATTATTAAACGTTGTACTGCTTATTTCTTTGGCTACATTCCTGTTAAATTGGTTGTAATAAGATTTAAAACCAAAACTCAAATTAAATCTATTTTCGATATAATAATCTAAATTGTATCTAATATTATCTCCTAAAACAATATCCAGAGAGGCTATATCATTTTTAAAAAGTGTTTTTTTACGGGTCAAATTTACCAAAACGCCACTTTTGAATAAATTATCATAATGCAGGCCAAATTTTAAGTAGGTTTTTGTTGAATTCTCTTCTAAATTTATGTTCAGGTCTACACCCCCTTTATTAGGTTCCAATGAATATGAGATAGAGCTAAAATTTTTGGTTGCATTGATATTATTAATGCCTTTTAATAAATCATCATAGCTCGTTTTTACTCCGGGCTTAAATCTTAGCTTGCCTATGACATACTCTTTCGTGTAATTCTTTAATTCATTGCTGTTTATTGCTCTTATTTGAAGGCTGTCTGACAGTAGTTTTAACCTGGGCTTCGTGTAGGGATTGGACGCATCAACAAGTTGTTTGAGTTGCTCATAAATCCCAAATGTTGCCTCTTCCCCTTTTCTTATTATTTCCTTTCCCTTGTCAAATGAGATCACACCATATTGTGTAACGTCTGGTCTAATATAAATATCAGTATCCGTTACATTTTTTTTCATTCGCTCTATAGATTGAAGATTGGTGATTTGAACTAAAATTTTAGTAGCATCCTTGAGTTCTGTTCGGTCTAATAAATCATTTTGAACATCAACTCCTATAATGATATCCGCACCTAATTTTCGCACCTCTTCAATGGGATAATTATTAACAACGCCGCCATCTACCAGGATTTTTCCATCAATTTCCACCGGAGAAAATAAGGAGGGAAATGCGGAACTGGCAATCATGGCTTGTGCCAGATTCCCTTTGTTCAATAAGACTTGCTCTCCCGTTTCAATATTAGTTCCAATACATAAAAAAGGAATTGGAAGCTGGTTAAAATCCTTAATGTGTCTTACGTTTCTGGTAATTCTGCTCAATAAATTATAATTGTAGATCCCTTTAGACAAGGCTTCTGGAATTCCTATTTTGAATTTGTCAAACGGTAAAACCAAAGCATACAATTCGTCGTTTCTTTTTTCATAAAAATTCTTGGAAGACCTGGGGATAAAATCATTTATTAATTCATTGAAATCGGTCGCTTGAAAAATAGAATCGATCTGGTTTGCATTGTAACCTGAAGCATACAACCCTCCAATAACTGCACCCATACTGGTTCCGCCTATGTAATCAATCTTGACACCCGCTTCTTCTAACACCTTAAGGACTCCTATATGAGCAAATCCTTTTGCACCACCACCGCTTAAAACCAATCCTACTTTGGGTCTTTTTTGCTCCTGCGAAAACACCATCAAACTAGTAAAAACAAGAAATATTAGTGCAATTTTCTTCATAAGCAGCAATTTGGCAGTACTAAAACTGGACGCGATTGGGTATTATTTGTCCAAGTTTAGATACTCTAGATTAATCATTGATTTGTTGCCTTGTAAAATTCGGTAATTTTTTTGGCTTTAGACACACCTATAACGTCCGAAATTTCTTTTTCTGTTGCTAATTTCAATCTTTTAACACTTTTGAAGTGTTGGATCAAGGTCAGCATCGTTTTTTCGCCAATACCGGGAATGGATTCTATCGAAGAATTCAGTGCTGCTTTACTCCTTTTATCCCGGTGATGCGTTATCCCAAAACGGTGCGCTTCGTTGCGTAATTGCTGGATTACTTTAAGGGTTTCTGATTTTTTATCTAAATATAACGGAATAGAATCACCCGGATAAAAAAGTTCTTCGAGCCTTTTGGCAATGCCAATTATGGCTATTTTTCCGCGAAGACCCAATTCGTCAAGACTCTTCAGCGCTGATGACAATTGCCCTTTTCCACCGTCAATAATTATTAAATTCGGTAACGGTTCCTTTTCGTCCAGCAATCGTTTGTACCTTCTATAAACCACTTCGGTCATTGAAGCAAAATCATCCGGTCCTTCGACTGTTTTTATATTAAAATGGCGGTAGTCTTTTTTGCTGGGTTTTCCATCTTTAAAAACCACACAAGCCGCTACAGGATTTGTCCCTTGAATATTCGAGTTGTCAAAACATTCAATATGTCTTGGCTCTACAGGCAATCGCAAATCTTTTTGCATTTGTGCCATAATCCTTTTTGTATGACGGTCTGGATCTACAATTTGCAGTTGTTTGAGTTGTTCAATTCGGTAAAACTTAGCGTTGCGAATGGATAAATCCAAAATTTGCTTTTTGTCTCCCAATTGAGGAACAGTTACTTTTATATTCTCCCCTAAATCAACGGGAAACGGTACGATTATTTCACGCGACAGCAATTGAAAACGTTCCCGCAGTTCAATAATTGCTAATTCCAGTAATTCTTCATCGGTTTCGTCAAGTTTCTTTTTGATTTCCATCGTGTGTGAACGAATAATCGAACCGTGCGAAATTTGTAGAAAATTTACGTACGCCGCACTTTCATCCGATACAATCGAAAAGACATCAATATTCGTAATTTTTGGATTTACAATCGTGGAACGCGACTGGTAATTCTCCAACACTTCGATTTTCTCTTTTATTTTTTGTGCTTCTTCAAAATGCATGTCGGCGGCCAGATTGGTCATCACCCGCTTGAAATCCTTCATGCTTTCCTTGAAATTCCCTTTCAGGATTTCGCGAATCGCATCCACTTGCTTTTGATAATTTTCTAAAGTTTCTAATCCTTCGCAAGGCCCCATACAATTACCAATATGATACTCAAGACACACCTTGAATTTTCCACTTTCGATATTGCTTTTACTCAAATCATAATTGCAAGTTCTAAGCGGATACAACTCTTTGATCAGTTCTAAAATAGTACTTACGGTCTTGAAACTAGTATACGGCCCAAAATATTCCGACCCGTCTTTGACCATTCTCCGAGTCGCAAATATGCGCGAAAAAGGTTCTTTCTTGATGCACAACCACGGATAACTTTTATCATCCCGCAATAACACATTGTAGCGCGGCTGCAAGGTTTTTATTAGGTTATTTTCTAGTAAAAGGGCATCGGTTTCCGTAGGAACCACAATGTGTCTTATAGTCACGATCTTCTTAACGAGCACATTGGTTTTGGCCGTGTCATGAATTTTATTGAAATACGAAGAAACTCTTTTTTTTAAATTTTTGGCTTTGCCTACATACAAAATTTTCCCTTCCTTGTCGTAATATTGGTATACGCCTGGATTATCAGGTAAGGTTTGGATTTGGAGTTCAAGTGAAGGAAGTAGCATTTTAGATTGATTCTTTTTAATTTAATTTTGCACTTCAAAAATACAAATAACATTTTTCAAAAGCGAAAAATGACGCACTTCTTATTTCTTCCCGAATAATTTTCTAAATTTAGCCTTTAAACTTTCTATGAATCTACGAGAACCTAAAAACATAACGATCTTAAAAGAGCCCATCTTACCGGGAGACAGCAAAACCATCAATATGGAAATTGCAAAACTCCATACCATGACCAAACTGAAAATTCCAATAATTGTGGAACGGTCAAAAATAAACGGGCCTACCGTATTATTCACCGCGGGGCTTCATGGAGATGAAATTAACGGGATCGAAATTGTACGCCAGCTGATTGTACAAAAAATCAATAAACCAAAAACAGGAACCATTATCTGTATTCCCGTGATTAATGTCTTTGGATTTGTGAATCAATCCCGAGAATTTCCAGACAAACGGGACTTAAACCGGGTATTCCCCGGCAGTAAAACAGGCTCACTTGCAAGCCGGTTTGCGTATAATTTACTTAAAGAAATTATTCCACATGTAGATTATGTAATTGATTTTCATTCCGGTGGCGCCAGTCGCTTCAATGCCCCACAAATTCGTATTGTTCCTAATAATCCAGAACTAAAAGCCTTGTCGGATATTTTCAACACCTCTTTTACGATGTATTCAAAAAACATTCCGGGAACTTTTAGAAATTCATGTAACAAGTTGGGGGTAAAAATGTTGCTGTTTGAAGGCGGAAAATCCATTGACATAAATGAAGCGGTCACACAGGAAGGAGTTGAAGGTTCTAAACGAATATTGCATCATCTGGCTATGTTAAATGCAAAGAAAAAAACCATCATTCCTGAAAAAGAAACGATTTATATAGAAAAATCCGTCTGGGTCAGAGCCAAATACTCCGGGATGTTTCACGGTTATACTAAAATTGGCAATTACGTAACCAAAGGACAACTCTTAGGCTCTATTTCTGATCCCTACGGAAAGGTTGAACACAAAGTAAAAGCACCCAATTCAGGTTATATTTTTAATGTAAATGATGCGCCCATCGTATACCAGGGTGATGCCATCTACCATCTTTCTCTTTAAATACGAGTATACAATCCATACTTTTGCATCCGGTTCAAAATAATAAAACATGAATAAAACAGCCTTACGGAAAAAATACAAAGCCTTACGGAACTTCCTTTCCGAAAATGAAATCGAGGAAAAGAGTTTGGCTGTAGCCAATAAAACACTCACACTTCCTCTTTGGGAGAAAACCTATTTTCATATTTTCCTTCCCATAACAGAACAAAAGGAAGTCAATACAGAATTTATTCTTCACATATTATCCGGAAAAGACAAAGAGATTATTGTTTCCAAAGCTGATTTTGCCACCCGAAAGATGACGCATTTTCTTTTGACTGATAATACCCGAATCAAAAAAAATGAATATAACATTCCCGAACCGGTAGATGGTATTGAAGTTCCTTCTACTAAAATCGATGTGATTTTTGTTCCGCTTTTGGCTTTCGACAAAAAAGGACATCGGGTGGGTTACGGCAAAGGATTTTATGACAAATTTTTATCAGAGTGCAAACCGGATGCAATCAAAATTGGACTTTCTTTCTTCGAACCCGAAGAATTGATTACCGATATTTTTGAAGGCGATATACAACTGGATTACTGTGTGACTCCGAATCAAGTTTATAAATTTTAATCCGTACTTTTGTAACTGATACAATCCACTTAACTTATGAGAACATTCAAAAATTCAAGATTTGCCGTAAGCGTTATGGTTATTCTATTTGCAGTTTCCTTTTCAAGCTGCAGTATTCACACTGGAACCAGCAGATCATCCTATAAAGCTAAAAAACTACCTCCAGGTCAAGCAAAAAAAATATATGGAGGGAAAAGCGCTAAACAATATGCCCCCGGACACAATAAAAATTAATACAAACAAAAAAGACTTGCTCAAATCAGGAACAGGTCTTTTTGTATGTTATAAAAAACGTCGAATCTATTCGTGATGAAAAGCTTTTTTGTTGAAAAAAATCAAGATTCCAACTCCTGTCGAAATAGCCATATCAGCAATATTGAAAATTGCATTGAAAAAAGTAAATTCTTTTCCACCCCAAATTGGCAACCAACTAGGTAAATTTCCGTGCCAAAAAGGAAAATAAAACATATCTACCACTTTTCCGTGAAACCAGGTTCCATACGGTTGATCCGAGAATAAAGTAGCCACTTCTTGCTGACTATCATCAAAAATAATTCCGTAAAAAACAGAATCGATGATGTTCCCAAAAGCACCTGCCAAAATCAATGAGATGGCAACAATTAGATAGTTAGAACTATTTTTTCTTTCTATAGAATCCCATAGCCAGTACCCAATTCCGCCTACAGCAACCAATCTAAAAAGGGTTAAAAATAATTTTCCGTAAACCCCCGGAATTACTGTTCCCCATGCCATTCCCTCATTTTCAATGAAAAGGATTTTGAACCATTTGAATACTTCGACTTCTTCCCCTAAGATAAAATTAGTTTTGATGTAGATTTTAGTGACTTGATCAACAAGCAGTAAAATAAAAATAAGGAGATAGGCTTTTCGTAATGACATTTTATAAATTTTAATGGCGCAAAAATAGCAATTTAATCAAAAAAAACGCTCCCAATGGAGCGTTAAATATTGTTTAACTAGTAGTTTATCGTTGCAGGTTCTTTGCTTCAATACTCATTGTAGCGTGAGGGACAATTTTCAATCTTTCTTTCCCGATTAATTTACCGAAGACTTTACACACTCCGTACGTTTTATTTTCGACACGGAAAAGGGCATTTTTCAAATCCCGAATAAACTTTTCCTGACGAATTGCCAGTTGAGAGTTTGCTTCTTTAGACATCGTTTCGCTTCCTTCTTCAAAGGCTTTAAAAGTTGGCGAAGTATCGTCAGTTCCGTTATTTAAATCATTCATGTACGCACTTTTTATCAGATCTAAATCAGCCTGTGCTTTTTTAATTTTCCCAAGGATTATCTCTTTGAATTCTGCTAAATCAGTATCAGAATATCTTGTGATTTCATCTGTCATCTTATATTATTTTGAAATTAATATCATTGTTTTTATTTCATCAAATGTTATTTCCGTACCGTTTGTTATTTCATCTACAAATACCAATTCACTGGTCAGTGTTTCTGATTTTATATAGGCTTCATTTTCTAAAATTGCCTGCTCTAAAAGTCCGTTTCTCTTCAGTTGCACTTTAATTTTATCCGTAACTTCAAATCCGGAATCTTTACGAATATTCTGAATTCTGTTTACTAATTCTCTGGCAATTCCCTCTTGTTTTAATGCTGGTGAAATTGTAATGTCCAGCGCAACCGTTATTCCGTTAGCGTTTGCTACCAACCAGCCTTCAATATCCTGTGAGGTAATTTCGACATCTTCTTGTGTTAAAATTACGGTATTTCCTGCAATAACAATACTTAGGCTTCCATCCTTATCCAATTGACTGATCTGTGCCGCAGAAAACCCTTGTATTTCCCTAGAAATCAACCCCATATCCTTTCCAAAACGGGGTCCAAGTGCCTTAAAATTAGGCTTGATTTGTTTCACCAAAACACCGGAAGCATCATCCAAAAGTACGATTTCCTTCACGTTTACCTCTGCTTTTATCAGGTCAGAAACAGCTTCAATTTCGGCTCTTTGATTGTCGTCAAGCACCGGAATCATTACCTTTTGCAACGGCTGACGCACCTTGATCATTTCCTTTTTTCGGAGTGATAAAACCAATGATGAAATGGTTTGTGCTTTCTGCATTTTGCTCTCCAACATTTTATTAACATAGTTTTCAACCGAAATTGCAAACTCGGCCAAATGTACGCTGTCATATTTTTCCGACTGTGTTGCTACAGTTAAGTCTCTGTAAAGTTTGTCCATAAAAAACGGAGCGATTGGCGCACCAAGTTTACTTATGGTTAACAAACACGTATATAAAGTTTGATATGCCGCGATTTTGTCCTGTGCGTATTCCCCTTTCCAGAAGCGTCTTCTGCACAAACGAACGTACCAGTTACTCAAATTTTCCTGAACAAATTCAGAGATTGCGCGAGCCGCTTTAGTTGGCTCATAATCTGCATAATAGGTATCTACATCTTTTATCAAGGTATTCAATTCAGAGATAATCCATTGGTCAATTTCCGGTCTTTCGTTTAATGGAATCTCTGCTTCTTCATATTTGAAACCATCAATATTGGCATACAAACTAAAGAACGAATACGTGTTGTATAATGTCCCAAAGAATTTTCTACGTACCTCAGCGATTCCTTCTAAATCAAATTTCAAATTGTCCCAAGGATTTGCATTCGAAATCATGTACCAACGCGTCGCATCTGGACCGTATTCTTTTAATGTTTCAAATGGATCTGCGGCATTGCCCAAACGTTTAGACATTTTTTGTCCGTTTTTGTCTAAAACCAATCCGTTAGAAACTACATTTTTATAGGCAACTTTATCAAAAACTAATGTCCCAATGGCATGTAAAGTATAAAACCAACCACGCGTTTGATCCACTCCTTCAGCAATGAAATCAGCAGGAAAATCCTTATTTGCGTCTATTTTATCTTTGTTTTCAAAAGGGTAATGCCATTGCGCATAAGGCATGGAACCAGAATCGAACCAAACATCAATCAAATCAGCTTCACGTGTCATTGCCTTTCCAGAAGCAGAAACCAAGGTGATTTCGTCGACTACATTTTTATGCAAATCAACTAAATCGTAATTGGATTCAGCCATATTTCCAATTTCAAAACCTTTAAAAGGATTTTCTTTTTGAAAACCTGCAGCGATAGATTTTTCAATTTCGTTGTATAATTCTTCAACAGAACCAATTAAGATTTCCTCTTGTTTATCTTCAGTTCTCCAAATTGGCAATGGAATTCCCCAGAATCTGGATCGCGATAAATTCCAGTCATTGGCATTTTTTATCCAGTTTCCAAAACGTCCTTCTCCAGTCGATTTTGGCTTCCAGTTAATCGTTTCGTTCAGTTCGAACATTCTGTCTCTAACCTCCGTGATTTTTATGAACCAGGAATCCAATGGATAATATAAAATCGGCTTATCGGTTCTCCAGCAATGCGGATAACTGTGGACATATTTCTCTACTTTGAAGGCTTTGTTTTCTTCTTTTAATCGAATGGCAATTTCAACATCTACGGAACGCTCTGGCGCCTCGCCATCGTTATAATACTCATTTTTCACATATTTACCAGCATATTCGCCCACATGTGAGGTGAATTTTCCTTGTAAATCTACTAATGGAACCGGAGTTCCATTTTCATCCAGCACCAACATCGGCGGGATTTCTGGCGTAGCTTCTTTTGCTACTCTTGCATCATCAGCACCAAAAGTAGGTGAGGTATGTACAATTCCTGTTCCATCTTCGGTAGTTACAAAATCTCCTGAAATTACTCTAAAAGCATTTTCAGCATTTTGATACGGAAGCACCAATGGCATTAGTTGTTCGTACCGAATATCAACTAAATCAGCTCCTTTGCATTCTGCTAAAACCTGAAACGGAATTTTCTTGTCGCCTTCTTTGAAATTTTCAAAATCAGCAGGTTCTGTACTTTCAAAGAACCCTTTCCCGAATTGTTTTGCAACTAATTTTTTAGCCAAAATCAATGTTGCCGGACGAAATGTATATTGATTGAATGTTTTTACTAAAGCATATTCAATTTTTAGACCTACAGTCAAAGCGGTATTACTTGGCAATGTCCAAGGCGTTGTCGTCCAAGCGAGGAAATAAAAATCCCCAGCCCAGCCCTCCCCTTTGGGGAGGGAGTCGAGTCCGAAAGCCTTTGATACCGAATTTTCAGTTTCAGCTCCCTCTCCTTTGGAGAGGGTTGGGGAGAGGACTTTAAATTGTGCCACAACAGTCGTATCCGTTACATCACGATAACTTCCTGGTTGGTTGACTTCATGAGATGACAATCCTGTCCCTGCTTTTGGGGAATAAGGCTGAATGGTGTAGCCTTTGTACATCAAGTCCTTGTTGTAGATTTGTTTCAAAATCCACCAAACCGTTTCCATATATTTGGATTTATAGGTCACATACGGATCTTCCATATCAACCCAATAGCCCATTTTTTCGGTCAAATCGTTCCATACGTCTGTATAACGCATTACGGTTTTTTTGCACGCTTCGTTGTATTCTTCGATGGAAATGGTTTTTCCAATATCTTCTTTGGTGATTCCCAATTCTTTTTCGGTTCCTAATTCCACCGGCAAGCCATGCGTATCCCAGCCGGCTTTACGCTTTACCTGGAACCCTTTTTGAGTTTTATATCTGCAAAAAATATCTTTAATGGCGCGTGCCATTACGTGGTGAATTCCCGGTAATCCATTTGCCGAAGGCGGCCCTTCAAAAAACACGAATGGGGTGTTTCCTTCACGAGTGGTTACACTTTTCTCGAATATGTTTTCCTTCTTCCAAAAATCAAGTACCTCTGACGCTACAGTTGGTAAGTCAAGTCCTTTGTATTCAGTAAATTTTGTGCTCATTTTATCCTTTTCTAAATCGAGGTGCGAAAGTAAGGAATAGTTATGAATTATGAGTTATGAGTTACGAGTTTTTGCGTGAGGGATGGAAGAGGAAATCCTTTTATGAAGTTTACGAAATAAAAGATTGGAACGAACAGCCCGACCCGAAGTTTTTACGTAGGGTCACGCCCGAATTTCTAGGTAAAAACTTCTTTTAAAACATCCAGCGATTTTGGTTTTCTTGAAACTTTTATGGCTTTGCAATTTTCTAAAGTGAATTTGTTTTGAAAGAATTTGTATTAAATACAATTTCTTATCAAATTGAAGTATTTAACCCTTATTTGTCATCATCATCCAGTTCGAAAAAATCATTAACTGATTTTCCAAACAACCTTGATAATTTTAGCGCAAGAACTGTTGATGGCACAAAGCGATTGGTTTCAATTGAATTTATAGTTTGCCTTGAAACTCCTATTTTCTCCGCTAATTCTTCTTGGGTTAAGTTTAAAATGGCGCGTTCAACTTTTAGTCTATTTTTCATTACACACCTTTTTTAAATTACTAAAATTCAACAATATGACAACGAAGAACATTAATAGTTAACTGCTATTTCCTCGTATTTTTTATTGAGTTACGATATTCTAAAAAAAATAGCATGACAAGAATTAGGTATCCTGCTGCTTTTATCCACTTGCTAATATTGTAGTCCGTAAATAATTGTAACGAAATAATAGTTATTGAAATCAAAATCAAAATTAATTTTATATACTTCATATCAATGATTTTAAATAGTTAGCAACCTATGTGTTTTTTAAACTTTTCCTTTTTGTTTTGATTTTGATTCCATAAAGTTAATTAGTTAAAGCTTATTTTCCATAAAGAACAACAAAGTTGATTAAAAGATAAATATACTTTACTTTTTGATGCAAAATTAAATTATGAAGAATTTTTTTGTCCTATGAAAAAACCTCTTTCAAAACGTCCAATGATTTTGGTTTTTTAAAACCATCCAAGTGGAAACTGTAGTAATCGATCAGTATTCTTAAAACGATTTGCCGTTCGATGACATGGAATATTTTTTGATCGGTATCGAATTTCAAATCGATTAGTTTTTTGAACAAATTGCTTTCATGTTCCGTGAGCGAACTGATGGCATTGAAAGGCGTAAAGACACCTTCGTTCATTTCGAAAAAAGGCATGTCCATATCAGAAATATCCGGATAAAAACCCAGATATTTTGTGGTTTCCAATAATAAAATCAAATGAAAATTAGCAATTTCATCGTGATTGTCGAGCCAATGCAAAGCGGTTTCCAGAAAGGTAAACAGATGTTCATTTGCCTCTTCTTCGTGAATGGAATGGTGTAGCATTTCGGAAATAAACATTACAATCGTGCTTTTATAAATATCCGAATGTATCGAATGAAAAGGAGTCCCAATTTTTATTTCCTTGAAATTTTCTAAAGTACCTTTGTTTTTATGAACGGCTTCAATTTCGAGTATCGTCAAAGGTTGAAAATAAGCGATTTTTTGATTTGATTTTCGACTCGAAAAAGCATCCCGAACGAAGTACGATTTCAAGCCATGTGACAGCGTAAAGCATTTCACAATTAAGCTTTTTTCTTGAAATTTTAAAGATGAAAGAACAATGGCTTTGGTTTTTACGAGCACAATTTTAATTTAAAGATTGAAAAATTTAAAGATTGAAAAATTCATTCTTCTAAATTACCTGATTATCATTACTTTTTTAACTTTAGTTTCCACTCCGTCTTGTGCCGAAATAAAAATCATATACACACCGGAAGCCACTTTATATTTCCCAAAAGCGGTGGTATCCCATTCTATTGTTCCGCCTTCGGAAGTGGTTTCATAAACCAGATTTCCTCCAATATCAGTGATTTTAATGTTGGCTTTATCCAGTAATCCGGCAATTTTAACGGTTCCTTGGTATTCCGGTCGTACCGGATTTGGATACACATACGCGTTACTTAAATCATCATTAGCAGCAGTTGCAATTCCTTTGAAAGAAATCAGCCCTTTTGCAGTAGCAATAAAAACTTCGCCCGTAGCGCTATTGATCTCAATGTCATTGATCACATTGCTGGGCAACGGCGAGTTGCTTATTGTAAAATGATATTTGGTTTCCTGACCGTTTGGCGAGACTAAAAACAAACCGGAATCAGCCGTTCCTATCCATTTGTTATTGGCACCATCAACAGCAATATCCGTAATAAACTGTTCGTATAACAATTCTTGGGCCAGATTATCGTCTGTAATAATTATGGGATTGGTCGTCATCTGGTCATCCGATTGAAAACTACTTACATTTGACAAAATTCGCAACCCTTTTGTAGTACCGATCCAGAGCTGGTTTCTGGTATCTATTGCAATAGTTCGAACATCCGAAACTGGTAAATTACCCAAATCAGCGCCTGTTGTTATTTTTTTAAATCTAGTGTTACTTTCGTTAAAACCAATCACACCATCACCATTCGTAGAAAGCCATTTGGTTCCATTTCTATCTATTGCAATTGTTCCAAAATTGTTGTCATTTGGCGAGTCCAAAATAGCATCCATCGCATAACTTTGCCATTGACCCGAAGGCCTCAAGACTTTCAATCCATTTTTTATTCGGCTGTTGGTAACCCAAAGATTTCCTGTTTTGTCAAATGCGGTTCCATTGATCCTAATGTCTTTATAATTAGGCCCTGCAAAGGTTAATGACTCTAAGGCGCTATTGGTTTGATTGTACAAAATTTTTGGTACGTCATTTTCTATTTTCAACAGTCCTGAGAAAAAAGAACTGGCATATACTTCGTTTTCATTGATTGGATTAACTATTATTCTGGTCATTGATTGCGCTCCTAAAACTGCTTCATACGGAATATTCAACCACCCTGTAGCGCTAAATTTACTAATCCCATAACTGTCTAACGGATACGGATTATAATCGGACGTATAATCTCCGTAAACTACCCAAAGCGAACTGGGCGCCACCTGAAGCGAAAATATATTGTTTCTTGACGGACCAATGGGTGTTATGTTTTCAAAAGTTACCCCCAAAGAAAGCGTAGTTGTAGTCAATCCATTTTCTTTTGTTCCAATAAAAACAGTGTCGCCTATTATAGTAGCACACGTAAAACTAATATTGGGTTCTGGCAGTTGATTGGTGTTTATTTGACGTACCAATGCCATTTGGCTGTTATAAATATAAACACTGTTTAAAGTTGTAACTACTAAATAATCATCCGATGTTCTCATATCCAATGCAGGTTGAGAAAGCTGGACAGATCCCGCAAACGAATCCGTAACCAAATTAAATTTATGAATATATCCCGAAGCGTCCACAGCATACAGATTTAAACCTACTGTTGTTATGCCAGACCAGATTCCAGAGGCTATTGTGGTCCATTGGTTAAAATCGACTAAATTCTTATTAGAAACAGCTGCTCTTTTTATTCCATTATTTGTGGCAGCATAAATAAAACCATTGTACAATGCGGTTTGGCTCACACTGATTTCGGCACCGGCATTCCCAATAAAATAAGTATCCCCAAATTGCATGGTGGCCAAATTAAATTGGACAATACCAAAATCACACGAGAGATAAGCTATCCCTTCAAATTCCATGAAATGATTGATTTTCTTTATATCCGAAGGAAGTTGTTTGTTGATAATATCGACTACATTGAGCATGCTTCCATCAACTTCATTAATCACGATTAGCAGTCCGTTTTCATATCCTACAATTGTTTTATTGGAGGCTGTACTATGAAATACCGACGAGATGGTTTGTCCGGAGAGTCCGTCTACTGTATTGGTGGTTTTGATTATATTACTGGTTGTGTTTTTAGAAAACAACGCATTTTCAGAAGCAGCAAAAACGGCTGTTGCAGATACGGAGACATCTTTTATTTCATTATAGGAGAAATAACCCTGCCACGACAAATCGTTTTGAGCAAAACCCATTTGCACAAAAAGTAGCAGCAAAAAAAATAAAACGCTCTTGTTCATTATCTGTATGACTATTGAATTACAAATATAGAACAAACGAAAGTCTTAGCATTTTGTTACACACAAAAAATGCCTTCTGTCCAGAATAAAGACAAAAGGCATTTTATACAATAATTAAAGCTGATTTACACGACCCCTTGTGCCAGCATAGCATCTGCTACTTTTACAAATCCAGCAATGTTTGCTCCTTTTACATAGTTCACATATCCTTCTTCGTCCGTACCATATCTTTTACATTGATTGTGGATTCCTACCATAATCTCTTTTAGTCTGCTATCTACTTCTTCACTGGTCCAGTTTAAACGAATAGAATTTTGTGTCATCTCTAATCCAGAGGCTGCAACACCACCTGCATTTGCCGCTTTACCTGGTGCAAAAAGGACTTTTGCGTTTAAGAATTCTTTGATAGCTTCTAACGTACATGGCATGTTTGCTGCTTCGGTTACACAAATAACTCCATTTGCAATTAAGTTTTTTGCATCTTCCTCGTTCAACTCATTTTGAGTTGCGCAAGGAATGGCAATATCTGTTTTTACTTCCCACACACTTTTACCTCTGTGGAAAGCGGCATTTGGATATTTTTCTAAATACGATTCGCATCTGTTATCGCCTCTTGCCCTCATCTCTAGCATAAAGTCAATTTTTTCTCCGAAAATACCTTCCTCATCATAAATATACCCATCCGGACCTGAAATAGTAACTAATTTTCCGCCAAGGTCATTTACTTTCAAAGCGACTCCCCAAGCCACATTCCCAAATCCAGAAATGGAAACTGTTTTTCCATTGATAGTTTGGCCTATGGTTTTAAGCATTTGTTCCGCAAAATAAACCACTCCATACCCTGTTGCTTCCGGTCTGATCAAAGAACCTCCGTAAGCCAGTCCTTTACCGGTTAACACTCCAGTAAATTCGTTTTTTATTCTTTTGTATTGACCAAATAGATACCCAATTTCCCTGGCTCCAACACCAATATCTCCTGCAGGAACGTCTAATTGTGGCCCGATGTGTCTGCACAATTCCGTCATGAAAGACTGACAGAAACGCATCACTTCCCCATCTGATTTTCCTTGTGGATCAAAATCCGATCCTCCTTTTCCTCCGCCCATTGGCAAAGTGGTCAGACTATTTTTGAATACTTGTTCAAATGCTAAAAACTTAAGCACTGATAAATTTACCGTATGGTGGAAGCGTATTCCCCCTTTGTATGGTCCGATTGCTGAATTCATTTGAATTCTAAAACCTCTGTTAACCTGTATTTCACCACTATCGTCAACCCACGGAACACGAAATATAATCGACCGTTCTGGTTCAGCTATTCTGAGAAGCAAATTTTTTCCGTCGTATTTTTTCTGTTCTGCAATAAATGGGATTACAGTTTCAGCGAATTCCCTAACAGCTTGAATAAATTCAGGTTCATTTGGATTTTTGGCTTCAACTTGAGCCATAAATTCATTTACTTTTAGTAACATAGATTATAAATAATTGATTAAGAAAACGATTTCGTTAAACTATACAAAGATACATTTTATAAAAATATTCAGACTTAGTTTTTCCACTTTATCAATAGAATTATTTTTTTATTACCCATTTGCAATCAATTGTGTATAAGATATACCATTTAATCTAAAATCACTATGACTTTCGTAAGTAAAATAAGAATTTGTAAACTTATTTATAATTTTATTTTTATTAGTGAATGATGTTTTTATATATTTGTCAGGATTAGAAAATTTATCCCCCTAATGATCAAACAAATAACCCTGCTTACCCTTTTTTTTTTGGGTTTTTACCTCATTCTAATGCACAATTCGGTGGTTTTTCGCATGAAATAGGAGTGGTTGTTGGGCCTGTTGCTTTTCAATCTGATTATGGGGAACGAAATGACCTTTCAACAAACTCAGGAAATACAGGTATAGGAATAGGGATTATTCATTATTTGAATTTTTCTTATAAAGCCGACTGTAGTTGTTATACCCCGGAAACGTATTTTAACAACCACTTCAAATTAAGAAGTGAGCTATCGTATAATAAAACCCACTTAAAACACTTTGGCGAATGGGTCGCTCCAGAGAAACCCTCACTGGAAGCAGATCAATTGCGCGCAATGACAGGAAGCACTGCTGTTACTAACATTGGAATGCAACTGGAATATTTTCCCTGGAGTATTCGTGATTTCAGTTCCCAAACAGGAAGCTTAGGGCCTTTTATAAGCCTGGGAGGTCAGTTTAGTTATTACAATGCAAAAGCTTCGTCCTCACTAGGCCCTTTAGGAACTCCGTTAACTACATTTCCTAAATATCTAACCCCAACTGATGGTCGTCCGTATGGGTTTTCTTCTGAAAGCGGATCTGTCTGGTCCGTGGTATCCAGCGTGGGAACCCGCTATAAATTATCTCCATTATCGGATTTAATGGTCGACTTAAGAATGCAGTATTATTTTTCCAACTGGGTAGATGGTTTAAATCCTAATCCGGAAATTTATAAAGAAAACAAAGCAAACGACTGGCTGGTTTGGTTTAATGTAGGGTATATTTATTATTTGTAATAATAATGGTAATACTTTCACACAACAAACCCCCAACTCTAAATTAGAATTGGGGGTTTGTTTTTATTTTGAAAAAATCTTACGCTAAGGCTTGTTTCAAATCTTCCAGTAGATCTTCGATATCTTCGATTCCTACGCTTAACCGGACTAAATCATCTGTGATACCAACTGCTGCCCGTTTGTCTTCCGGAATTGATGCGTGAGTCATCAAAGCCGGATGATTTGCTAATGACTCTACACCTCCAAGGGATTCTGCAAGGGTAAATACGTTAATTTTTTCTAGAAAAGCAATAGCATCTTCTTTTTTACCAGAAACAAAGGTAAACGAGACCATTCCTCCATAACCGCTCATTTGCTTTTTTGCAATTGCATGAAACGGATGGCTTGGCAATCCTGGATAATACACCGTCTTTACTTTTATATGATTGTCTAAAAAATCCGCTACTTTCTCTCCATTCTGACAATGTCTTTCGACACGCAAATGCAACGTTTTTATTCCTCTAAGTACTAAAAAACTATCCATTGGCCCTAATGTAGCTCCAGTTGCAAATTGTTGAAAATGCAATTGTTCCCCAAGCGCCTCCTCTTTTACAATTAAAGCTCCCGCAATTACATCAGAATGACCGCCAAGATATTTCGTCGCCGAATGCATGACAATATCAGCACCTAAGTCTAATGGTTTTTGTAAATAAGGCGTTGCAAAAGTATTATCAACTGCGAAAAGTATTTTCTTTTCTTTGGTGATTTTAGCAATTTCCTGAATATCTGCTAATTTCATCAAAGGATTTGTTGGCGTTTCTACCCAAACTAATTTTGTGTTTTCAGTTATCAATGACTTGAATTTCTCTATGTCATTCATATCCACAAAATGAAATTTTATTCCGGAATCTTTGTAAATACGGGTAAACATGCGATAGGTTCCTCCATATAAATCATCCATTGTTATAATTTCATCCCCTGCTTTGAAAGAACGCAAAACACAATCTGTAGCCGCTAACCCTGAAGAAAAAGCCAATGCTCGGGTTCCGTTTTCTATACTTGCTAATGCATTTTCCAGTGCGGTTCTGGTAGGATTTGCAGCTCTGCTATATTCATAATCCGGATTTATGGGTTGTCCGGGACTTGTTTGTGCAAATGTAGATGTTTGATATACCGGTGGCATAACGGCTCCTGTGCTTGGGTCATGGTGTTGTCCACCGTGAATCACTTTAGTATTAAATTTCATATCTTCTAATTTTAAAATGCTCGATTGTTTTACAAATTTACCGTTTAATTCATTCTTACCAAGCCTCAAGTAGGTCCCTTTGTGTTTAATTATCTGTTAAAAGATGAAATACATTGTCTTATTTTCACTTATCATTTTTTCTATCACACGGTGCTCTAATGAATTAGTTTTTGAATACCAGAATTTTGTAACAACAACTACATTACACTGCAAAAAGCCATGTCCTACAATAAGCTTAAAAATCCTAATAGCTAAAGAACTCCCAATTGTAGCAGACAGCATTAATAAAAAAGTATTTTCTGTACTGAAGAAAATTATTTGTTTTGGCGAAAAGCCACACACTGCATCAAATTACAAGGAACTAACGACTGCTTTTATTGGTTCCTACGAAAAACTCCAAAACGATTTTCCGAATAACACCTTTGGATGGGAAGCTCAGGTTGAAGAAAGCATAAAATACAAATCTGAAAATATTTTAAATTATAAAAGCATGTCTGACCACCAGTCTTTCGGTTTAATTTACTCCAACAGAGGTCTTTTGGAGATCTGATTCTAAAAACACGAAGACAACTTGTTTTACAAATCAAAAATCCAATTAGTCTATAGCTTTAATTCGGGATACCATCAGTGCTATCAAAAATCCAAAAATACCTATAAATGCGAATGAAAATCGCAGACTGGACAACTCAGCGATGTACCCTATAATAGGCGGACCCATCAAAAATCCAAGAAAGCTTACGCTGGAAACTGTGGTTAGGGCTACGCTGGGAGAAACGTTTGGTGTTTTCCCGGCAACACTATATACAGTAGGCACAATAGTAGAAACACCTAGTCCTACAAACATAAAAGCGAGGGTTGCGGGAATAATAAAAGGAAAAAGTACTGCTGTAAAAAGTCCTGCCGAAATCATGATACCACTTATTTGTAAGACTCTTTTTCTTCCAAATTTACGGATCAGTCCATCCCCTAAAAAACGCCCACCTGCCATCATAATCATAAAAGAAGTGTATCCTAAAATCACTAATGGTCCGGGTGCTTTGATAACATCTTTGAAATAAACGCCGCTCCAGTCAAACATAACACCTTCACTGGCCATGCAACAAAAGCCAATGACACCAAGCCAAATTAAACCGCTATCTGGTTTTGAAAACATTTTTTTCTTCTCGACTTGGATCGTTTCTTTGGCTTTGACCAAAAAATTATAATTAAATGCCATCATCAATAGTACTATTCCGGCAACAATCAAAAAATGAACATACGGAGTCAACTCAAATGCCAGCATACCCAATCCTACTAAAGCACCTGTAAATCCGGCAAAACTCCACATCCCATGAAAAGAGGACATAATTGTTTTTTTGAAAAGTACTTCTGTGTAAACACCCTGTGTATTCACGGCTATGTTAGACAAGTTTCCAAAAATTCCAAACACGAATAATCCCAATGACAATTGCCAAGCCGCAACAGCCAAGCCCAAGTTTGTCAAGCTAAAAACATAAAAAAGCAAGGAAAAAATCAAGATCCGATGACTGCCAAAACGAGTGACCAATTTACCGGAAAAAGGCATCACCACCAGTTGTCCTAGTGGCAAAGCAAATAAAATACTCCCTAAATCCCCTTCGCTTAGGTGCAATGCTGTTTTAATATCCGGAATTCGGCTGGCCCAAGTAGCAAAACACAAACCCATACCAAAATAGAACATAGAAACTGCCCAACGAATTCTTTTCAGATACGAAATCTTAGCATCTTTATATGTTTTCTTGAATTTAGCTTTCGTTTTTGACCTTCCTAAAAAGTTTAAATCTATCAAAGTGATTTGTTTTAGAATTTTATTGTGCCAAAATTACAAAAAGCAACGATTGGTTGTGTCAGAGCCACACATTTGATGCAAGCTACAACGTTATTGTTCATAAAAAGTAATTCCCGCGAATTCACTAATTTTCACAAAAGTTTAAAAAAATTAGCGAATTCGCGGTATATTTTATAGGTCAATTACTTTTTTCTGCGCACTGCTTTGGATTGCCGATTCAATAATTCGCATAACCTGAACACCCTCTTGTGCCGTAACCGGTTCTATAGATTCATTTGTAATCGAATGATATACGCCGTCAAAAAAGTCATAATAATTCCCTTGAAGCGTGGGTGTGATTTCCTGAACCGTTTTGCCTTTTATTTCCGTGTGTAACAACCCTCTTTTTTCAACTGATTCCGTTCCCCAAACATCCAGATTGGGTTTCATTCCTAATTTTAATTCGTCTTCCTGTACATCGCCACGCGGTTTCAGGAATGACCCTTTTTTTCCATGAATAATATAAGCGGGAATCGCTTCCCGGACAAAAAAACCCGCTTTTAATCGGACACGAAAGTTAGAATAATACAGTAAAATATCGATATAATCATCAACCAAAGAATGTTCCCGTGTGATGCGGATGTCAGCAAAAACAGATTGTGGCAATCCAAACAAGCACAAGGCCTGATCGATTAAATGTGGCCCTAAATCCTTGAGAATTCCAGCACCGGAATTGGCGGTTTCTTTGTGTTGTTTTGGACTCAAAAGCGGATTGTACCGATCAAAATGGATTTCGGCTTCTATAAGATCTCCCAAAACTTTCTCTGAAATGATTTTCTGGACGGTCTTGAAATCACTGTCCCATCGTCTGTTTTGAAAAACGGCCAGTTTCAATCCATTTTCTTTAGCGATAGCAGCTAATTCCTGCGCTTGGGCAACCGTTGTGGTAAATGCTTTCTCGACAATGGCGTGTTTCCCGGCCAACAGCACTTTTTTAGCATATTCGTAATGTGTCTCTACAGGGGTATTGACTACCACCAGATCAAGATCATCCTCTAATAGCTCTTCCATCGTGGCATAACTTTTCACCGAAGGATAATCTTGATGAATCAATTTTTTACTTCGTTCCCAAGAACCAAGCAGCTCAAATCCGGGATGAAATTCTAAAAAAGGAGCATGAAATACTTTTCCGGACATTCCGTAGGAAAGCAAAGCTGTTTTTATTTTTTGCATGGTATTATTTTATATAACATTGATTTATACTTTTTAAAAACAAAACTCAAGTAAGTCGAAAGTTTAAACGTCATAAAGTCAAAAGGAACACTATTGCAAACAGTAGTTTAAAATCAATCTGTTGCGTCATTTTGTCTAATTTTAAAACACGACATTATACAGTGGCTGTTACTTATATGACTTAAGTAGCAAGAAAGATATATTGTCGCAATTATTAAAAAGATTTTTTGCCACAGATTGTAAGGATTAAAAAGATTTTTAAAATTACATAACGAATTAATCTGTGCTAATCTGTGAAATCTGTGGCAAAGAAATTTAGTGCTTTATTAAAATACGACATTAAATTTTAGTCATTACTTATATGTTTCAAAATTTTACTTTTTTGCTCTTTCGTATTGTTTTGGCCATTCGATCTCCGCCTTCAAGTCATGGGCAAATGTCAATCCTAAATTTGGATTTCTCAGGGACTCTCTGGCAAATAACACTAAATCCGCTTTGCCTGAAGCAACAATCTCCTCGGCTTGGGCGGCAACAGTGATTAAACCTACGGCGCCAGTCCGGATTCCGGTTTCTTTTTTTATGCTTTCTGCAAAAGGGACTTGGTAATTTGGTCCCAACGGAATTTGTTGGTGCGAAACTAATCCTCCCGAAGAAACATCAATCAAGTCCACTCCTTTTTCTTTTAGTATTTTCGAAAGTTGTACAGATTCCTCAGCATTCCACCCGCCTTCTGCCCAGTCTGTTGCTGAGATTCTAACGAATAAAGGCAAGTTTTCCGGCCACTCAGCTTGAACTGCTACAACGACTTCGAGTGTCAATCGGATTCGGTTTTCGAAACTTCCACCGTATTCATCGGTTCTAAAATTAGACAAAGGCGAAAGAAACTGATGCAACAAATACCCGTGTGCGGCATGGATTTCCATCACTTGAAAACCTGCTTGAAGCGCTCTTTTTGTGGCTGATTTAAAGTCGGAAACTACTTTTTGAATTCCTGTTTGGTCTAATGCAATTGGTATTGCTTCATTGTCATGATAGGCTACAGCACTTGGCGCTACTGGATCCCAACCGTCTTGTATTTTAGCTACTTTTCTACCTCCGTTCCATGGTGATGCGGCGCTGGCTTTTCTTCCGGCATGTGCCAATTGGATTCCGGGAATTGAATTCTGACTGATGATAAATTGATTAATTTGCTGTATTTTTTCGATTTGTTCGTCTTTCCAAAGTCCCAAATCGCCCGGAGAAATCCTGCCTTCTGGAGAAACCGAAGTCGCTTCCTGAATGATTAATCCTGCGCCTCCGCTGGCGCGACTTCCCAGATGCACAAGATGCCAATCATTAGCAAAGCCATCATGAGCAGAATATTGGCACATAGGAGAAATTGCAATTCTATTTTTAAGCGTGATGCTTTTTATTTGGAGTGGAGAAAATAATTGAGATGACATAGTAGTAATTTAAGTATGTAATTAAAATAAAGACAAAGGGAATTTCCTTTTAAAAAAAGTAAAGTTACGAGACAGCAGCGAAACGAGGGACTGAATTTTCATTAATTAACAAACATTTAAAACGGTATGGAACAATTATTGCGAATTAAACAAATAGAAAACCTTACTTTTGTGAGTTGTAAAAGAACTAAAATTAAAAAATGGACATAGTTATCAAGCTTTCTCAATTTTTATTGAGCTTATCATTACTGATTATACTTCACGAATTAGGACATTTCATTCCTGCTAAACTGTTTAAAAC
Organism: Flavobacterium sp. GSP27; assembly: GCF_003970395.1. Taxonomy (NCBI): domain Bacteria; kingdom Pseudomonadati; phylum Bacteroidota; class Flavobacteriia; order Flavobacteriales; family Flavobacteriaceae; genus Flavobacterium; species Flavobacterium sp. GSP27. The sequence continues at coordinate 234,892 of NZ_RYDP01000004.1, forward strand.
CAGAGTCGAAAAATTCTACTTATTTTTTGATGTTAAATATTCCCTTATCAAAAAGAAAATTGGCGAAACTGAATACGGTATCGGGTGGTTGCCTCTTGGCGGTTATGTGAAAATTTCCGGAATGATTGATGAAAGCATGGACAAGGAACAAATGGCCTTGCCTCCGCAACCCTGGGAATTTCGCTCTAAACCGGCTTGGCAACGTTTGATTATTATGTTGGGAGGCGTTACCGTAAATTTTATTTTGGCTTTCATTATATATATCGGAATGGCATTTGCTTATGGCGATATTTTCATAGCAAATGCGGATTTGAAAGATGGAATTTGGGTAACAAATCCAGCTATTGAAAAAGCAGGAATACAAACAGGCGATAAAATACTCTCTATAAATGGAAAGAAAATGGAACGTTATGATGATATCTCTAAAAATTTATTCTTAGCTAAAGAAGTTACAGTTGAAAGAAATAATGAAACTAAAATAATTGAGTTTCCTATAAATATTATCAATCAAATAAGTAATTCTGGCGTTAAACGTACATTAGTAGAAATGAGGATTCCATTTATCGTTAGTGAGATTGAAAAGAGTTCTCCTAATTTTAAAACTATAAAATCTGCAGATATTATAACCCACTTTAATGGCAGCCCTATAAAATATGCTGATCAAGCAATATCACAATTTAAAAACTTTAGTGGGAAAACGGTTCCCGTAACTTTAAAACGAGATGGTAAAATCATTCAGACAACAGTAATATTTAATAACAAATCAAAATTAGGAATAGCTTACGCTTCAAGATTACCTTATTCTAATATTGAAAAATTGAATCTTTATAAAGTTAATCGTGAGAAATATAGTTTTGCAGAATCAATTCCAATTGGGATTAATATTGGTTTTAATGGATTAGTTGATTATGGGAATCAGCTTATAACGATATTTAATCCTAAAACTGAAGCCTATAAAGAAGTTGGGGGGTTTGCTGCTATTTTTAACATCTTTCCTAATACCTGGAGCTGGCAAGTGTTCTGGAACATCACTGCATTGTTATCCATAATGCTAGGTGTAATGAACTTATTGCCTATTCCGGCACTTGATGGAGGTCACGTTATGTTTTTATTATATGAAATCATCAGTGGTAAAAAACCAAGTGACAAATTCCTAGAGAATGCGCAAATGGTTGGTTTCGTATTACTTATAACACTGTTATTATTTGCTAACGGAAACGACATTTACAAGGCAATTGTAGGGAAGTAAAAAAAATTAAAAAAAAATTTATTTTTGCTTGCAGAAATCAAATTAAGCCCTATATTTGCACCGCTTTACAAGTGAAATAAACTTCATTAATAAGCACACAAAAACGTTCATTTTTTACCAGAATAAAAATATACAGTTTCCTTCTTAGCTCAGTTGGTTAGAGCATCTGACTGTTAATCAGAGGGTCCTTGGTTCGAGCCCAAGAGAGGGAGCTTTTTAAAAAGACTTTACAGTGATGTAAGGTCTTTTTTGTTTTAAAGCTGTAGTGAAATCGGGACTTCAGGGTGATTCAGTAGATAAAAGCTAATTCTAGATTTTGCCAAGTTACTAGGTTCGTTTATAAAAAAAAGGCACACTATTCGGTACCCATCTAAAATCTCGAGGTACCCATTTTATATTCTGACTTGTCATGCCAATTGTTTAACTCTAAAAAACGGTAACATGAATCAAAAAAAAACTACAATTCTAATAGTGCCTCTTGCCAAAAACCCACCTCCTTTTTTTAAAGAATCCTATCCTGCCTTTGCTATAATTTTACGCTAATAGTACATTAATTGTATATCTTTGAATTTCGATCACATGACTTATTATTTACAAATAGGTTCGGGAATAAATAAAGACACTTAATGCTGTTTGAACTTGCGGATTTTAATATCTTTTCTTTCGAATATACATCCAACACCTTTTGTTTATAGTTGCTTCGATTAAGTAAATAGTGTAAAAACGAACTAGAACTGACCTAAAAAAAACCAATACATAACCCTAAATTTAGATTTAATGAAGAAAATTCTTTTCCTCTCTCTCTTTTTTATACTGGCTTGTAAGCCAACTCAAAAAACAGTTATTCCGGCATGGGCCCCTTATGACGAAACCGAAGAACTAGCAAAAAATGCTACCAACGCATCAACAAGAATGCAATACAAATTGATCCAGTCAAAAATTCTGGATAAAAACACTATTTGGGAAAACATAGCACAACAGATAGGTGCTTTTTCGGAGGACGATTATCAAAGACTAAAACCTTTAATCTTAGAACAAAACATTCCCACCATTCAATCCCATATTAAATCTGGCAGCCTTAGCTATGAAACACTGACACAGTGGTATTTATACAGAATTGTCAAATATGAAAATGATAAAGATAAGATGCTAAATGCAATTGTAGCTATTAACCCTGAAGCAGTTAATGAAGCACGAAAGAGAGATAAAAACAAATCCAATCACGACCATCCAATTTACGGTATTCCAATACTTGTAAAAGACAATACAAACGTTAAAGGCATGCCTACCACCGCAGGAACACATTTGTTACGAAACAATACCGCTGCAGATGCATTTATAATTACCCAAATAAAAGATAAAGGTGCTATTGTTTTAGGTAAAACAAACTTAAGCGAATGGGCTAATTTCCTTTTCCTGACTGGTCCTAATGGCTATAGTGCAGTGGGAGGGCAAACGCTTAATCCCTATGGACGGAAAATATTTGACACTGGTGGTTCGAGCTCAGGAAGTGGTGCTGCGGTAGCCGCCAATTATGCAGCGGCAGCAGTGGGAACTGAAACTTCAGGTTCTATTCTTTCTCCTTCGTGGCAAAATTCAATTATTGGTCTAAAACCAACTACTGGTTTATTGAGCCGAACGGGTATTATTCCAATCTCAAGTACATTAGACACGCCTGGGCCAATGACAAAAAATGTTACTGATAGTGGAATCCTTCTTTCGGCTATGAGTGGAGAAGACAATAATGATCCTGCAACCAAGAACAATCCAAAAAACATAAAGTACCTCGATGATCTAAAGTCGGGAACGCTGCAAGGATTACGATTTGGTGCCATTAAAAACTTTTTAGGAGATTCAATTTATAAGCAGAGTATCAATACCATAATTAAGTTAGGTGGTATAGTCGTTGAATATGATCCAGAACCAATGAACTTCGACGGTTTTGGCACCATACTTAGTGCCGACATGAAAGTTGATCTTCCTAATTATTTGAATAAATATGCATCAAATGAACTTACTATCCGCTCTATTGCTGACATTATAGCGTACAATAAAAATGATTCGATACTAAAAATTCCCTACGGACAAGGACGTTTTGAACAAATGCTAGCCGAAAACACTACTGAAGCAGAATTACTGCAAATAAAGGCCAAAATCAAAAAAGAAGGAGTCAATTTTTTTGAAAAACCGATGGTAAAATACCAACTCGACGCTATCTTATCCATAAACAATAATAACGCCGGTCATGCCGCTGCGGCCAACTACCCTTGCCTTACTATTCCTATGGGCTACAAAACAACGGGAGAGCCATGGGGTCTTACATTTATAGCCAGACCGTATCATGAAGACAGCCTTTTAAAAATGGGATTTGCCTTTGAAAAAGCAACAAAAATTCGAAAATTACCGCAAGACTATAAATAGTTTTAAAAGATTAAAATTAAAAATACCCGCATCTATTAAATCACTTGTACGTTGGCTACAACTTTAATTTAAAGCAAGAAGATGCAAAGCAAAATTGATATTGAAAACCTAATACAGAATCCTGAAATTTCAATGAGATTACTTGAAAACATATAAAAAGTTAATCATCGAATAAATCACCCGAACAAGCCTCAATAGCTATCGGTAGAACCTTTTTAAAAAAGACTTTACAGCAATGTAAGGTCTTTTTTGTTTTAAATTCACAATGAAATTAAGACCTCACCTAGTTCAAAGATAGAAATAGAAAATTTGTTGATAACCATTTTAACTTAGTTACAAATCTGTGCTTCCATGCAACGCCGTTTAACAACTACAATTACTACTAAATTAATTCTTATATTTGATAAATAACTAGGTATGTGTTTTTCCAATATGCAGTGTTTAAAACTAAAAATGGCAAATCCTTATTGAAGTTTAAAATTTAACAACCACTAACCAATCTATTAAAACCTATGAACCAAACTTATTTTAAAAGAATTAATTTTAGTATCGTTCTTGTCTTTTTTATAACACTTTCCACTAGCTTAGGCTATGCTCAAAAAAAGAATGTAAAAAACAAAACAACTTCAAATTTTGTCTCAGATAGCGTATTTAATGCGCTTAAATGGAGAAATATCGGACCTTTTCGATCGGGAAGATCACTTGCGGTAGCAGGACATGCCAACCACCCTTTGACGTATTATTTTGGTTCAACAGGAGGTGGCGTTTGGAAAACAATTGATGGAGGAAATGAGTGGTTTCCTATTTCTGATAGTATTTTTAAATCATCTGCTGTAGGTGCAATTACAGTTGCTCCATCTGATGCGAATGTAGTATATGTAGGAATGGGCGAAGCGGATATGAGATCCAATATCTCTTTTGGTGACGGAATGTATAAATCTGTAAACGGCGGAAAAACCTGGTCAAAATCTGGCCTCGATAAAGCGGATGCAATTGCTAATATTGAAGTACACCCTTCTGATGCTAACATCGTTTTTGTTGCAGCAATGGGAAATCCTTTTAAATCTAATCCGGAACGCGGTGTTTACCGATCAAAAGATGGTGGAAAAACATGGCAATTAGTTCTTTCTAAAGATGAAAAAACGGGCGCCATGTGTGTTCGTATCGATCCTACCAATCCTAGAATTGTTTACGCAACGCTTTGGGAAGGATATCGTAACGGTCATTCTATGTCATCAGGAGGAAAAGGATCTGGAATGTACAAATCTATTGATGGCGGTGATACTTGGAAATCGCTTAACGAAAAACCAGGAATGCCAATTGGAATCCTCGGAAAAATGGGAATCGCTGTGTCTCCAGTAAATTCGAATCGCTTGTATGCTTTGATCGAAAATACAAAAGGCGGACTGTATCGATCTGACGATGCAGGCGAGCACTGGGAATTGATTAATGAAGATAAAAATCTTTGGCAAAGACCATGGTATTACATGAATTTACAAACCGATCCTAAAAACGAAAATGGATTAATTGTATTAAATGTAGACGCTTGGAAAACCAGTGATGGCGGTAAAAGCTTTAAAAAAATAAATGTCCGACACGGAGATACACATGATGTATGGATAAATCCTTTAAACCCAGATAACTTTATAATTGGCGATGATGGTGGTGGAGAAGTAACCTTCAACGGTGGAGAAACCTTCACGGAATTAGACACACCAACCGCTCAATTTTATCATGTATCAGTAGACAATGAATTCCCGTATAATATCTATGGAGCTCAGCAGGACAATTCTTCCATTCGGATTGCTTCTAGAACTAGTGGCAATAGTATAGGTCCTGAATCTTGGTACGCCGCTGCAGGTGGAGAAGCAGGATATATCGAGGCAGATCCAACGAATGCTGACATTACATACGGTGGCGAGTACGACGGTCAATTGAGTTCTTACAACAAAAAAACAGGCCAAGGAAAAGATATCTCTCCGTATCCAGAATCGAATATTGGGGCTCCTTCAAGTGCTAAAAAATACCGTTTTCAATGGACGTACCCAATTGTTTTTTCGCCTCACAACCCAAAAAGAATGTATGTTACCTCTCAGGTTGTACACGTGACGGAAGATCAAGGTCATTCATTTGAAATTATAAGTCCTGATTTATCCCGAAATGATCCAAAAACTACAGGAGAAACGGGCGGACCAATAACTAAGGATCAAACAGGAGCAGAAGTATACGCTACCATATTCACCCTCTCAGAATCACCGCTAGAAAAAGGGGTAATTTGGACCGGATCTGATGACGGTTTAGTACATATCACTAAAAACAATGGGGCAAAATGGGAGAATATCTCATTACCAACAACAGTATTGCCTGACTTTTCTTTGATTAGTATGATTCACACTTCAGAACACGAAAAAGGAAAAGCATATTTAACAGCCAATAAATACATGTACGGCGATCGTACACCGTATATGTTCAAAACGGTTGATTATGGAAAAAGTTGGACTAAAATAACCAATGGAATTCCATCTGATGAATATTGCAGAGTATTGCGTGAAGATCCTAACAAACCCGGATTACTGTTTGCTGGAACTGAGCGAGGCGTTTATGTTTCTTTCAACGATGGAGATTCTTGGCAAAAACTAAACTTGAATTTACCGGTTACTCCTATCCGAGATTTAAGAATTCAAAAAAGAGAAAAGGATTTAATCGTTGCAACCCACGGCCGATCTTTTTGGGTATTAGATGATATTACACCGCTTTATGAAATAAAAGACAAAACAGCAAAAGGTGACAAACACCTTTTCAAACCGCGTCCTGCTTATAGAATGCAAGGCGGACAAAGCGATGACATGAGTTCAGGAACTAATGCGCCAAATGGAGTAATTGTACGTTACTTTTTCAAAAAGAAACCTTCATCTGAGATAAAATTACAGTTTTTGACACCAAAAGGAGATACTATAAATACCTACTCTTCAACCAAAGACATGAAGGGTGAACCGATGAAAATTTCCAAGGAATTTTATCAAGATCCAAAAAAAGAGCAAGCGGGTTTCATCACCGCAAAAGCAGGTATGAACTCCTTTGTATGGAATATGCGCTATCCTAATGCCACTGCAGTTGACGGAACTAATGTAATGTGGGCAGGGTCAGGTGTAGGTGCAAAAGTAGTACCGGGATCTTATATTGTTCGGTTAATTGAAGACAAAACCATTATTGCAGAGGCAGCTGTTGAAATCAAACTTGATCCTCGAATGACCACGAGTGATGCTGATTTAAAAGAGCAATTTGACTTGCACCAAAAAGTAAATAAAAAAGTCAATGAAGCTCATCTCGCGATTAACCAATTGCGAAAAATACGCACGCAAATTAATGGATACATAGCTACTGTAAAAGATACTGTGGCAGTCAATCAAATGAAAAAAATGACAAAATCGACTCTGGAAAATTTGGATAAAATTGAGTCATCATTAATGCAGCCAAAAGCTAAAGCACCACAAGATGTGTTAGCTTTCCCAATTCAATTGAACGATAAAATGGCTGGATTAGGATCCAATATTTCGTCATCGGAATCAAAACCAACCCGAAATGCTTATGTTGTTTATGAAGATTTAGCTATGAAAATAGATGCCGAACTCCAGAAAATAAAAGATATCGTGGATAACGATGTCAAGAAATTTAATGCTTTTGTAATGAAACAGCAAATTCCTGCCATTATTTTAGATAAGGAAATAAAATAATTAGATCGTATCAATCTTGTCAAATGGAGCGCAGTCGAGATTTAACTGCTAATCTGTCCCGAGGGGCGAGCCCAAGAGAGGAGCTTTTTAAAAAGACTTTACAGCAATGTAAGGTCTTTTTTGTTTTAAGGCTTTAGTGAAAGCCGGGCTTCATGGTGATTAATGAGAAAAACTATCTTGTTTTGCAAAAACCGTTCTGTTTCAGAAACAGCAGTCATTCTCCTTTTAAAATTTGAGATAAATAGTGATCCTATTCTATTTTTAATTTAGATATTTACATTTAAAATTAATCAGATGATACGAAGACAGTTTATTGGTTCGAAGGCTTTAGTAAGTATTGCAGGTATTTTTGGATTCACAAAATGAGAAATATAATAAAAAATGGTACAAACAGAATTAAGCAGCATCGTAAAACGATTAAAAAACCATACTGCTTCCCTCGAGAAATCAAATATCCTTGTTGATAAACCTTGGACTATTGTAGACAGAGACAATGAGATACAGAGGTTAATTTTTAAAAAAGATAAAACACTAATTTTATCAAAAAACGGTCAGGCACAAATAGGGAAATGGGATTATTTTCCTGAGGCCAAATCATTACTAATTGACAGAATTTCAGATAAAATCCTATGCAATGAAGCATTTATTGACGAAGGTGTATTGATTTTAAAACTAGATGGAACAGACAATCAGTTTTTCACTTTAGCAAATGAAAATGTAATTCCAGATTTAGATATTGGAAATTATTTGAATAACATTCGTCGGGAAAAATTATTTATTGTTGAGCAAAAACTTGTTGATGGCAAAATTTTTGAAATAGAAAGATCATATTATTTAGCAGAAGTAGAAATTGGAAATAAAGTATCTATAAACAATGAGGTTATTAAAGACGGCTCATATCAAATAAGCAACGAAAAAAAAATATATGAAGTCAAAAACAATACAATAATACAGATTTTTACAGTTAACATTTACAAAACTTCTTCTGAAACAGAAATTACAGTACATCAAAAAAATTACTGGGAGATATCAAAAGGTGATAGCGTTTTTATAAACTCTGAAATTGCAGAAAGTCAATCATTAAAACTTACGAAAGGGAGGATTTTATTAATTCATGATGGTAAAATTAACCAAATAAAATGGAAAACAATTTTTCATAATTTACTGTATTTATTTCTGCATTAAATTCTTACTAAGCTTCAGAGTAAATTGGGCATTTAATCGCAATAATACTTATGTCATGGGGTGATTATGTTTTTAAAGTTTCAATATAAAAACATGAGACAAATATTAAATGCCAACTGTAGAATTTGCAATTTTGAAACTGATTTTAAATATGGTGGCGGTCAGTTTAATTACCATGAAAACCGCCCTGTTTCTGCTATAAATAAAGAAACTGGACAATTTGAAACCGTGAACTATTATTTCACTTCCTTAATTGCACTGCTCTCTATCCAGCCTTCGGTTCCATCCGTTAGTTGCACTTTTTTCCATTTTTCGATGACTTCCTTCACATAAACTTTAGTTCCTTCATGCAGCACAAAAATAGATTTACCGTCATTTCTGGGTTCGCTTTTCACATTCGCCATTTCGGCAAAAACAATGGCTGGTTTTTCGGTATCAAAATGACTTTTCTCAATAATAGCTGCGACCAGCGCCATTAGTAAAAGAAAAACAGCCAGAAACATTCCAAAAAAGAAAATCCGTTTAGGAAGTGTTCTTTGTAAAAAATAGTACCCGATAAAAAACAACAAAAAAGCGGCAGCCAATCCTACAGAAACCCATTCCCAGGTATTATAATGATAAATTCCCGTGAAATCACGAACTAATTTTGCAAAACCTACTTTTGGGATTACTTTAATTTCATCAATTGTTCTTTTTTGAGCGAATTTCAGGTTGTTTATACTTCCTTGATCGTTTGGATTGAGCACTAATGCTTTTTCATAATTGTAGATCGAAGGCGCAACCTGATTCAATTTATAATAGGCATTTCCTAAATTAAAATACAATTCCGAAGAGTGCTGCTGGGTTTTCAAAACACTTTCATAGGCAGCCACGGCTTCAGTGTACTTTGCCTTTTCATAATACGCATTCCCTTTTTCAAAGCCGTTTTGGGCAAAGAAAAACTGAGTTGAAAGTAAAAGTATGTATAGTATATTTTTCATCATTATCTTTTTTTGCAACGAGGGCACAAAGGCTCAAAGTGTATTTACTCAAAAATTAATTTTAGTACTTTTATTAAGCAATCTGTTTTTCCAACGCAGCGATGATATAAACTGCTTTATCAAAATCCTGTTGTATTGTAACACTGGATGAAGGTGCATAACGAGCCACTTCACAATTTTCAGTAAGCGCAATAAAATCGTTTACAGCTTCTGGTTTTGCATTTCGGGACAACAATAATTCCTGAATATTATTCTTGCTCATTTCAGAGGTTTCAATGTGTAATTTTGCCTTCAGGAAATTATGCATCGCTTTCTCCAGTGCAATGTAAAACAGTTCTTTGTTATTGATTTGTTTCTTGGCCACTGATAAATATTTCTTGGCCAGTCTATTATTCATTCGGATTCTGTTTCCGGAAATATCGCCATCCATAGCTTCCTTTTTCTTTTTGAATAACACAATTATTGGAACCAATAAAAAAGGCAGTACTAACAATCCAATAAACAAATTCGATCCAAAGAAATCCTCTTTATCAATGGTAACCAGATTGGTTTTTGACTTGATCGTTTTAAATTCTTCAACCGCTGCAATTTTATTTTTATTTCCAGCTGTAGCAGAAGAATCTGCCGGAGAAGGGCCATCAAGAATATGGATCATAATCTCTGGAGAACGGAGTGTTTTATACGTACGGGAATCCAGATCAAAATAAGAAAACAGCATTGGTTTTACCGGATAATTTCCTCTGTATTGCGGAATTATAGTATAACTGTCTGACATTTTTCCGCTCATACCGGAAAGTGGTGTACTGATGTCTTCGCTGTGAACGGCATCATACATTTCCAGCGCATTTGGCACAACTGGTTTTGGCAAACTGAACAATTTTAGATTCCCTTTTCCGGTTACGCTGACAACAAGATCCAGACTTTCTCCGTTTTTTAAATCGGTTTTAGACGGTGTGACTTTGAAGTCGAAACTTCCAACCGCTCCGGTAAAATTTTCTGGTTTTCCAGACTCGGGTAGTGGTTTAACGGTAATGGTTTTGGCTCCGGCCGAAACTCTTTGGGTCGTTTCCGTTAGTACCATTCGACCAAACATATCCCTTTGGTTCGTTGGTAACTGCACATCAACTGCTAATGATAGGGGCTCGATCTTAAGTTTTCCTGATTTTTGCGGATATAGCACTACTTTTTTTAGCACGATATAGCGATAATTTTGGCCTTTAAACATCCCCTCTTCGGCAGCAAGCTGTTTTATTTCAATATTTTGACTCCAAAAATCATTGTATTTTGGCTTGGTCAGTTCTCCTAAATTTGAGATGCCAATATTTGCAAAATACAATTTGTACACGACCGTAATGGGTTCGTTGATGTACGGATTTGTTTTAGACACATCGGCAACAAGATATAAGTTTTCATCCGCAGACACTTGTGAATCGTTTGGATCTCTGGGTTGTTGCGTAGCCTCAGTAACATTTATTTTTACTGGTGCTGTCTTATAAATTTGACCATTAAACTCTATGGCTGCCTGCTTGATAACCAAGGTTCCTTTTTGATTTGGCAAAAGAATATATGAATAGACTTTCTCAAAAGAACTTCTCCCGTTTACCCAGGACTGACTTACTTGCTGGCTGGGCCCGGCAACAATTCTAAATCCTTCAAATGAAGGCTTCACAAAATTATCCCCATCTACATTCATCATAAAATCAATACGCAACCTCTCATTTAAGCCCAACGTACTTTTGCTGACTTTGGCCTCAAACTGAACCTGAGCATTAAGGGAGCTGCACACCAATAAAACGATTGCTGCTATATATTTTTTCATTTTCAAACTGTCTAATTGAATTACCAATCCTTCTCCGTTTTAACTGGTTTTCCTTTTACTTTCTGGGCATTCACCTTATCCTGAACCTTCTTTTCTTCTCTATTTACAGCATCTAGTAAATTTTCCAGACGTTGTTTGGAGATACCTCCAGGTGCTGGTTTTGGCTCCCCATTTTCATTGGGTTTTGGCTCATTTTTATCTTTGTCCTGATCGCCTTTATCGTCTTTTTTATCTTCCTCTTTTTTGTCTTTCTTCTCGTCCTTTTTATCGTCTTTCTTGTCTTTATCTTTCTTGTCGTCTTTTTTCTTGTCATCCTTTGGCGGATTGTCTTTCAGCATTTTTTTGGCCAAAGCAAAATTATAACGGGTTTCCTCATCGGTTGGGTCATTTCGCAAGGCGTTTTTATACGCTTCTACCGCCTGAGTATAATCCTTTTCATTCATGAATACGTTTCCCAAATTATGCAGGGCTCTGTGTTTTTGAGGTCTCGTTTTTGAATTTTTAAATGCTTTGGCGTACGCAAATTTGGCTTCTCCAGACTGCTTTTGCTTGTAAATACTATTTCCAAGATTGAAGGACGCAGCGGTACTATTAGGGAATTTTGAATCCGAAATTCTGTAATTAGCCTCTGCCTCTGCGAATTTGTTTTCCGCATATTCTGCATTTGCTTTAGGCAAAATTCGGTCTTTTTGTTGTGCGTACAAACCGGCCGTTCCGCAGAAAGCAATCATTAAAAAAGCAATTATGATAATTTTAAATCTTTTCATTTATTGTATCTATAAATCCAGAAGGTTAAGAACCTTTAGGAAATAATTATTTATTTTCGTTAAATAAATTCAATTTCTTAACCCAGCTTGTTTTTCTCTCCAACAGAAAGACATCCACAAATAACAGCAAGAAGGCAAACCCCAAAAACCATTGAAATTGCGATTGAAAATCCGCCATTTCCGTCGCTTCAAATTCGGTTTTCTGAATATTATTCAATGCATTTTTTACATATTCAAGCACTTCTTTGGTATTATTTCCGTTTACATAACCCCCTTTTGTGGCTTTAGCAATCGCTGTCAGACTTTCTGGAACCAACTTCGTTATAACCACTTGGTTGTTATTGTCTTTCTTGAAACCTTCAATAATTCCATTTCTTTTCAATGGGATTGTACCTCCTTTTTCAGTTCCAACACCAATTGTAATAATTTTAATTCCCAACTTATTGGCTTCTTCAGCCGCTTCTTCAGCACCTTCATTATGGTCTTCACCATCCGAAATCATGATCAATAACTTACTCGTTTTTTTATCATCAAAATAGGTTGACGATAATTTGATTGCCTCGTTGAACGATGTTCCTACGGAGGAAACCATATCAGTATTCATGCTTTGCAAAAACATTTTTGCAACGCTGTAATCCGTAGTGATGGGCAATACCGGAAAAGCACTTCCGGCATACGCCACAATACCTATCCTATCGCTTCCTAACTGGTTGATGATTTGTGAGACAATTTGCTTGCTTTTGTCCAATCGATTGGGCGCAACATCTTCGGCCAGCATACTTTTAGAAACATCCATTGCAAAAACAATGTCAATCCCTTCCCGTTTTACGGTTTCCATCTTGGTGCCAATCTTTGGGTTTACCAAAGCAAAAATCAGTCCAAGAAAAGCTAAAATCAGCACGACTATTTTTAATACTGGCTTAAAAACGGAACTTTCCGGACTTAATTTTTTTACCATTTCTAAATCTCCAAACTCGCGCTGTTTCTTTCTTTTCCAATATAAATTGGCCAGAAAAACCAACACTAAAAGAGGCAGTATAAAAAGAAGGTATAAATATTTTTTTTCGTCTAATTCCATTTTTAATTTTAGATTTATGAATTTTGATCTTAGATTTTTACCCTAAATCAAAATTCTAAACTTGGTCATTCTAATTCCAATATTCCAGTTCGTGCTCCCTTCCCTTCGGGGAGGGCTGGGGTGGGGATTTTATATAAAGCTTTTAAAAACTGTATTCCTTAGTCCTACTTCCAGCAACAACAAAAAACCGGCAAACCATATAAAAGGCCTGAATTTTTCATCGTAATCATAGAATTTTAATTCTTCTATTTCTGTAGTTTCCAGTTTATTGATGGAGGCATAAATTTCGGCCAGCTTGCTATTGCTGGTGGCTCTAAAATATTTTCCGTCCGTTTTTCTGGCAATACTTTTCATTAATTGTTCGTCGATTTCCACTTTCATCATTTGGAATAAAAACGTTCCATTAGGTGCTATTTTATAGGGAAACATGGCCATTCCGTTAGTTCCAATTCCTACTGTGTATACTTTTATTCCATATTGCTTGGCGATGTCTGAGGCTGTTTCCGGCTCAATGAACCCAGCATTATTCACACCATCTGTCAAAAGAATAATGACTTTACTTTTGGCTTTACTGTCTTTTAATCGGTTTACGGCAGTGGCTAATCCCATCCCGATTCCGGTTCCGTCCTGCAAAACAGTATCGTATTTTATAGTGCTAATCGCATTTAGGATTACTGCTTTATCGCTGGTCACCGGTGTTTTTGTGTACGCTTCCGAGGCATACACCACTAATCCTATTCTGTCATTTGGTCGTTCTTCAACAAAATCAGCTGCGACTCTTTTCAATGCTTCCATTCGGTTTGGTTTCAAATCTTTGGCCAGCATACTTCCAGAAACATCTATTGCCATAACAATATCAATTCCTTTAGTTGTTTTTGTTCTACTGCTTACATCCACCGTTCTTGGCCTGGCCATGGCAACAATTAAAGAACACAATGCTAAAACCCGTAATACATTCAACAGTGGCTTTAACTTTGTCAAATACGACTCTGCGCCTTTAAATCCTGCTATAGAACTAATTTTTAATGTTGCGATCTGTTCGTTTTTTGTCCAAAGCAACCAGACAATCACAACTGGAATCAGTAGAAACAGCCAAAAAAATTCTGGGTTCAAAAAAGTTATTTTATCCATTATTTACTTGCTTGTTTTAATTCGACCGAGTTCAAAACTCGTTCTGAGATTTCATTGCCATAGGTATCTCCTTCTTCATGAAAAAGTAAAATTTGTTGTAATCCACCTTCCTGACTGAACAATACTGCTTCATAGTACATTTTTACACCTGTCGCATCACCGCCATCAACTTGGGAAAAAGTGCCGTAGGCTTTAATCCCTTTGACCCCTTCTTTGGTTTCAAATTCTTCTTGTTTAACAATCATATTTTGAGCTCCTTGGGATTCTAATGATTGCAATATCCCGTCCATCGATTTAGCCAAATCAATTTGCGTTTCTGCTTTGAATTTTAACGTAGAAACCATCACATAACAACGATCTAAAACACTACCATACACAAACGATTGCATCTCTTTAATCAATGCCATTCCATTTTTAGGAAGCGTTTTAGTCAGATCTATTCTCTTGAGTACTTTTGGTGTTTCTATGATAATTCCTGGATTTCCATATTCACTTTTTACCCATTCGCCTTCTAATAATTCTTTTGTAGGATGACCAATGATATTGTCTTTCACATAACTAAACCCTTTGGTAACAATAAAAAAAGTGGTGGTCGCTGCCAATAAAAAAAGTACAATAGCGCTGGCCGTAAGAATCCGTTTATTTCTTTGTTTGCGCAACTGAATTTGAATTTGTTTTTGTCTTTGTGCTTCATTCAACAGTATCTCTTCTGCTTCTGGAACTTCCAGCGGAATGGAGCTGTCCAGGGTTAAAATTGCGTTTTGAATTTTATTTCGGTCTTCGGTTATTTCAAAATCCAATGGTTTCGATTTGGCAAATTTCACTAAATCGGCTTGTTTCAAAACACGCTCCAGATTATCGATAATTTCCTTCGAAAGCGTCATTTTCTTTTTGACAGAAGCCGCTCTAAGTCCAAGAATCAGCTCTGATGTAGTACTTTCCATAGCTGGAATTTCTATGGCTTCTTCAATATAATTTCGGGCAATATCAGTCAATTCACTGTAATAGGCCTTGACTTCTCCTTTTTGCCAAAGTTCTTTTTTCTCCAAAGAATCTAGCAAACTAGTCGCTCTTTCTATAGGCGTTTTATAAATTTCTTTGTGTAGTTTTTTCTCTTGTCGTTTTTTAATAAACCAATAAATACACGCTCCTATACCACCAATCAAAGCAACAATCAGCAGGTATTTCCACCAATCCCCAATTGAATTATCCGCAGGAGCAATGTCCTTGATGTCGTACATTTTTTGTTTCAAAGTATCCACTTGAACATTCGCTACCTCAACCAAAAGCGAATCCGTAAAAAACGGCTTGCTGTTGATAAAAATCTTGATACTTGGAACCACATATCTGCCAGAATCAAATTGGGTCAACCCGTATTTCTTGATTAATTCATAACGGCCGTCCATTTTGACCGTATCAATAGGATACGACTGAATCACCTCTAAAGCGCCAAGGTTTTTTAAGTTTGGAAAAATGACCTTAGACGAAGTATCAACAGTAGTTTTTATAGATAATTTAAATTCGGCACCAATTTTATTTTTAATTGTATCAATACTTGTGACTACTTGCTTTTGTTGTGCAAAAACAGCCGTAGAAAGCAGCAATAGTAGGTATAATTGTTTTTTCATCTTTTATTATTGAACCCTTATCTCGATTTAAAATAACTCAGCAATTTAGTCACATAACTTTCATCAACTCTTGTGTTTACCACACCTGAACCTGATTTACTGAATGTTTCTTTAAAATAGGTTACTTTATTATGGTACTGTTTTTCATAATTCATTCGCACTGCTTTCGAGCTGGTATTTATCAATTCAATTGCTCCGGTTTCGGCATCAAGCATAGAAACCATCCCTAAATTCGGCATTTTTTCTTCCCGAATGTCGTACACGCGAATCCCAGTTATATCGTGTTTTTTAGAGGCTATTTTTAATGTATGTTCATACTCTTCCGACATGAAATCAGAAATTACAAACACAATAGCTTTCTTTTTCTGGGTTCCCGATAAAAATTTTAAGGCTTGGGCAAGATCTGTTTTACGGCTTTTAGGCTGAAATTCGATCAATTCCCTGATGATGCGCAATACATGCGATCTTCCCTTTTTTGGCGGAATATACAATTCGATTGCGTCAGAAAACAAAATTAAACCTATTTTATCATTGTTTTGTGTGGCTGAAAAAGCCATTGTTGCCGCAATCTCCGTAACAATATCTTTCTTGAATTGATTTTTCGAACCAAAACTTTCTGATCCTGATATATCCACCATCAACATCATGGTCAATTCCCGTTCTTCCTCAAACACTTTTACGTGCGCTTCATTGTATCGCGCCGTAACATTCCAATCAATAGCACGAATATCATCTCCAAACTGGTATTGACGCACCTCGCTGAACGTCATTCCGCGCCCTTTAAAAGATGTGTGGTATTCCCCCGAAAAGATGTGATCGCTCAATCTTCGGGTTTTGATTTCTATTTTTCGTACTTTTTTTAAGAGGTCTTTTGTATCCATTTCTTTGGTAATTAGTGAGAAGTGAGTGGTGAGTAGCAACCAAAAAAGGCTAATTACTATTCACTTTTTACTATTCACTTTTATGGTACTTCTATTTCGTTTACAATTTTGTTAATAATATCAACCGAAGTAATGTTTTCGGCTTCTGCTTCGTAGGTAACACCAATTCTGTGACGCAATACATCATGCACTACCGCCCGAACATCTTCTGGAATTACATAACCGCGACGTTTGATAAAAGCGTAACATTTTGCAGCATTTGCTAAATTGATGCTTCCTCGAGGAGATGCTCCAAAACTGATTAACGGTTTCAAATCAGCCAATTTGTATTTCTCCGGGTACCGTGTAGCAAAAACGATATCCAGAATGTATTTCTCTATTTTTTCATCCATGTATACTTCCCGAACGGCTTCCTGTGCGCGCAAGATTTGCTCTACTGAAACTACTGGATTAACTTTTTCATAACTCCCTTTCAGGTTCTGGCGAACAATCAAACGTTCGTCTTCCATTTTTGGGTAATCAATAACCGTTTTCAACATAAAACGATCCACCTGGGCTTCAGGCAATTGGTACGTTCCTTCTTGTTCAATAGGATTTTGAGTAGCCAAAACCAAGAATGGACGGTCTAGTTTGAAAGTAGTGTCTCCAATAGTTACTTGCTTTTCCTGCATGGCTTCCAGTAAGGCGGATTGTACTTTGGCAGGTGCACGATTTATCTCATCCGCAAGGACGAAATTAGCAAAAATTGGTCCTTTTTTTATCGAAAACTCATTTTGCTTAATATTGTAAATCATTGTTCCCACAACATCCGCAGGCAATAAATCCGGCGTAAATTGTATTCTGCTGAAAGAACCATGTACGGCTTGTGAAAGCGTATTGATCGCTAATGTTTTTGCTAATCCGGGAACTCCTTCTAATAAAATATGACCCTGACCCAAAAGTCCAATCAACAAACGCTCCACCATGTGCTTTTGACCTACAATAACCTTGTTCATTTCCATTGTGAGAAGGTCTATAAAAGCACTCTCTCTTTCAATTTTTTCATTGATTGCTCTGATGTCTAAAGCCGCTGTATTTTCTTCCATTTTATTATTTTTAAAACCTTGAATTTAATGCCGTCGTTTTGAAGGTGCAAATTGAATTTTTTTTTAGAAGTAAGATGTTAAAAAATGGTTAAAACTTCGACAAAAGACTTAATTTTAAGGCCGAATTATGATACAATTTTTATATTTTTAAGAACTTTGAAAAATATATTTCGAATTTGAAGATTTACGCATTTTAATAAAAAATAAAAAACATGAATAAAACTAAATTATCACCCATTGTAGCAGGCGTCATGAACTGGGGGATTTGGGATAAAAATCTCAATACCAAAGAAATGGAAAACATGATTAATGTGTGTTTAGAAAATAAAATCACCACTTTTGACCATGCTGATATCTACGGAGATTACACCACCGAGTCTGATTTTGGAAAAGCATTCGCAGCCAGCAGTATTGACCGGGAAAAAATGCAATTGATATCCAAATGCGGGATCCAAATGGTGACCGAAAACCGGAACAATACGATCAAACATTATGAATATTCAAAAGAGTACATCATCTGGTCCGTTGAAAACTCCTTAAAAAACCTGCATACCGATTATTTAGACGTGCTTTTACTACACAGACCCAGTCCTTTGATGCAGCCGGATGAAATTGCCGAAGCCGTTTTGAAGCTAAAATCAGAAGGGAAGATCATCGATTTTGGAGTTTCTAATTTCACTTCTACACAAACCGAATTAATTGGTCAAAAAACAGAAGTATTGTACAATCAAGTCCAATTTTCGGCCACTAATTTCGAACCGATGGTGGATGGAAGTTTTGATTATATGCAGGCCAATAACATTCGGCCTATGTCTTGGAATCCACTTGGATCTGTTTTCAGAAAAGATATTCCGCAAACCCATCGCTTAAAAAAATTATTGGCGACCTTAGTTTCTAAATACCATTTAGGTTCCGACTCAATTTTGCTGTCCTGGATTTTAAAACACCCTGCTCAAGTAATTCCTATTGCCGGAACGGTAAATGTAGCCCGAATCCAATCCTTGATGAAAGCCGTCGAGTTAGAATTAGACAAAGAAGATTGGTTTGCCATTTGGGCAGCAAGTATGGGAACAAATGTAGCCTAGAATCCCTATTCAACTCAACAACTTTAGAATCAAAAAAGAAAAAAATTTCATGACTAAAACAGCCTTAGTGACCGGAGCCACCAGCGGAATTGGTAAAGCAACAGCACAAATATTAGCTAAAAATAACTATCAGATTATTCTTTGCGGACGCCGTGAGGACCGATTGACTGAACTCAAAAAGGAGCTTTCAGCATTTACCAAAGTGCATACGTTGTCTTTTGACGTTCGAGATAAAAAAGCGGTTTTCGAAAGCATCAATTCTATTCCGGAAGTCTTTGCTACAATTGATGTTTTGATTAATAATGCCGGAAATGCACATGGTTTAGACCCCATTCAAAAAGGAGATTTAGACGACTGGGATGCCATGATTGACATCAATGTAAAAGGACTTTTGTATGTCTCAAAAGCCATAATCCCACAAATGATCGAACGAAAATCAGGTCATATTATCAACATTGGGTCCATAGCCGGAAAAGAAGTATACCCTAACGGAAACGTCTATTGTGCTTCCAAACATGCTGTTGATGCCTTAAACCAAGCTATGCGAATGGACTTGAATCCTTATGGAATCCGGGTGGGAGCCATTCATCCCGGTGCCGTGGAAACAGAATTCAGTGAAGTGCGTTTCAAAGGCGATACAGACAGAGCCGCCAATGTATACAAAGGTTTTGAGCCATTACATCCTGAAGACATTGCTGACATTATTCACTTTGTAGTTTCCAGACCGTACCATGTAAATATTGCCGATTTGATGGTGTTGCCAACCGCACAAGCCGCTGCCACTATTTTAAAAAGGAATTGATTATCTCCATTATTTAGTATAAAAAACTACAATATATCGAGTTATCATTATATTTATAAAAGGGAATAAACAAAAAATGCAACAGTTAAAAATGCAACCGCTAATTCGCAGATTTTCTAATTAATTTTAAAATCTGCGAATTAGCGGTAGTTTATTAAAATATTCTGATAGAAAAGGATCAAAATAGGATCAACAAATATGTCTTTAACAACACTGAAAAATAAAAATACATAATAAACAGTACCAATGATCAACAAACGCATTCTTATTAAAAACCTGCTTGCTCACAATGATGAAAGTAGTTTTTATGACAAAAAGCGCCAGTTAAATTTGCATACACGGGAAGGAAAAGCCAAGTTTCTCAAACACATTTGCGCGCTGTCCAATTCAAACCCTATGAATAACTCCTATATTGTAGTGGGGGTTGAAGACCAAGACAATACTATTGTGGGGGATGATTTTTTTGATGACAGTCGGATTCAGAATTTAGTGAATGCCTATCTGGAGAATCCACCCAAAATTCAATATGAAAATATACCTTTTCCAAATCTACCAAAGGACAAGGTTATCGGACTGGTAACAATCAAGCCAAAAAGCAACACCTCCTATTTCAAAAAAGGAATTCACACGATTCCTGCCAACAGTATTTTTATCCGAAGAGGCAGCAACACGACACCGGTTGAAGGCGAAATTGAAAAGAATTATCAGAATACGGAAACCGTAATTGGCATTGAAAACAACTCCCGAAACAGCATTGAATACACACTTGATGGCGTGATTGATTTTATGAATTTACGCCACAAAGACATGTCGCCAAAGTATAAAGTATTCAAGGAGTTATTTGTGATTTGCTGGGCAGGAATTGCAAAAAAATCCCGTGATAAAACGTATTTATCCCGCGTGGATATTGAATTGATCAACGAACAAATCAAGCTGTTTTATTCGGCTCAGGATGTGGTCGAAATCACTTTTGACGAAGATACTTTTACCATTATTGAGTATGTTCCTTTGGGTCTGAATGATAAAACGAGTTATTATCCTTTAGAAAAACAAACGATTCATTTTCACGACAATGGCTATTATAAAATTGAGAGAGAGATGCTTTTTCAACCACCGGAATTCAACAAGAAAATGCTGTTCCATATTTATAATGCCAATATTACTTTGCTGAACAAACTCCAAAAAGGACTTTCATTAAGCAAACGAGAAGAAAAAGATTTAGAGAATTTACCCTCAACATTTATGATTTGCTACCTCAACGGTTTTGAAGAAGCCAAACAAAAGCTAATAGATGCCAAAGTACTGTTGAAACCTTTCAACCACGTGTATTTATCGTTCAAGGAAGCGTTGCGAATTTTGAGAAAGATGAAATATGATGTGCAGTAATTTTTTGTTGATTTATTTGTTTTTAAAATGTCCTGAAAAGTAAAATAAGCCCGTAAAGCAGTGATATTTCAAGTTTTACTTTAAAATGAGATTTGAGGAATTTAGCCCTGTTATTTGCTATAAAAATCAGAATTTTTAAAAAAGAGCTCCTTTAACTTTAGTTAAAAAAATAAGTTAAAAAGTAGTACTTCACCACTCTTTTACTTAATTTTATACCTTGAAAGACAGCTCGTATTTCTTGCTGTTTTTAGACTAATAAATGAACAACCCGTACATGAGAACACTTGTTATAGGCGATATCCACGGTGGTTTGCGAGCATTACACCAAATTATGGAAAGAGCCAACGTTACTAAAAACGACACCCTGATTTTTCTGGGAGATTACGTCGATGGCTGGAGTCAATCTCCTCAGGTACTTGATTTTATCATTGATTTAAAAACCAAACAAAACTGCATTTGCATCCGCGGAAACCATGATGATTTATTGCTGGAATGGCTCGGCGAAAGCAAAGACAATCTGCTTTGGCACAAACATGGTGGAGAAGCAACTGTTTTAGCCTACGAAACGGTTGGCTTAGAAACCAAGAAAAAACACATTGAATTCCTGAAATCATTAGAAAATTTTCATCTGGACGAGCAACAACGGCTTTTTGTCCATGCCGGTTTTACGAATATGAATGGTGTTGACTTTGAATATTTTCCCGGGCTTTTCTATTGGGACAGAACCTTATGGGAAACGGCCTTGGCATTAGACACGACAATGAAAACCGACCATGCGTTTTACCCAAAACGCTTTACTTTATATAATGAAATCTATATTGGTCACACGCCTGTCACCCGAATAGGTGAAACGACTCCCGTTCAAAAGGCAAATGTTTGGAATGTGGATACCGGAGCAGCCTTCAAAGGACCATTGACTATTATGGATGTTGACACCAAGGAGTTTTGGCAAAGTGAACCTTTGAACCAATTGTATTTTGACGAAAAAGGAAGAAATTAGATATCCTATTTTTTTAAACCTGTGTTTAAAAGTGATCTATTACTGCCACATTAACACTTGCACAAGCTTTAAAAAACAAAAAAAAATCGTCTAAGTCAAATATATTTGTCTGGGCACTTTGGATTTTATTATTGCTGTAGAAAAGGGTTTGTTTTTTTCGATGTGTATGACGGGTTAGATTACATCACAAAGATTATTGTGCGTGTTTTTTAATAAGTTTACAAGGAATTTGTAATACTAAAAAAGGCAATTTGAAATATTCAAATTGCCTTTTTTAGTTAATTCTATTTTGGGGTTACAAATCAAATTTTATTCCTTGTGCCAATGGCAATTGGGTTCCGTAATTGATAGTATTAGTTTGTCTTCTCATGTAGGCTTTCCATGCATCAGAACCCGATTCACGTCCGCCGCCAGTTTCTTTTTCCCCTCCAAAAGCACCACCAATTTCAGCTCCTGAAGTACCAATATTTACGTTGGCAATTCCACAATCGGAACCCGATTGAGAAAGGAACAATTCCATTTCTCTCATGCTGTTTGTAAAAATCGAAGAAGAAAGTCCTTGTGGAACTCCGTTTTGCAACGCAATCGCTTCTTCAATCGTGCTGTATTTCATTACATATAAAATAGGAGCAAAAGTTTCTGTTTGCACAATGTTAAAATGGTTTTCAGCTTCAATGATACATGGTCTTACATAACAACCACTTTCATATCCTTCTCCTTCAACCAAACCACCTTCAACAATAATTTTTCCACCTTCTTTTTTAGCGCTTTCAATCGCATTCAAATATTCCTGAACAGCACCTTTATCGATCAGCGGTCCTACGTGATTATTCTCATCCAATGGATTTCCTATTTGCAATTGACCGTACGCATTTTTCAACACGCTGATCGTTTTGTCATATACACTTTCGTGAATGATTAAACGTCTGGTTGAGGTACAACGCTGTCCTGCTGTTCCTACCGCTCCAAAAACCGCTCCGACTAATACCATACTGATATCCGAGTGTTCCGAAACGATAATAGCATTGTTCCCTCCTAATTCAAGGATAGTATTTCCAAAACGTTCGGCAACAGTTTTTGATACGTGACGACCTATTCTAGTAGAACCTGTAAAAGAAACCAGCGAAATTCTCTTATCATTATTGATTAAGTCTCCGGATTCATTTCCTGTTACTAAACAACTAACGCCTTCAGGAACGTTATTCCTTTTTAACACTGTTTTAATGATGTTCTGACAAGCAATTCCACATAAAGGTACTTTTGAACTTGGCTTCCAGATGGCAACATCACCGCAAACCCAAGCAATCATAGCGTTCCAACTCCAAACTGCTACCGGAAAGTTAAACGCTGAAATGATTCCAACCGTTCCTATTGGATGGTATTGCTCATACATCCGGTGCAAAGGTCTTTCAGAGTGCATGGTTAATCCGTACAATTGACGGGATAATCCCACCGCAAAATCACAGATATCAATCATTTCCTGTACTTCGCCATATCCTTCTTGAAGACTTTTTCCCATTTCATAAGAAACTAGTTTTCCTAAAGGCTCTTTGAATTTTCTTAATTCATCTCCCATCTGGCGAACGATATCCCCTCTTTTAGGAGCTGGAACCATACGCCATTCTAAAAATGCTTCCGAAGCTTTTTGCATTGCTTTTTCATAGTCTTCCTTAGAAGACGTTTTTACTTTTCCAATTAAAGTCCCATCTGCTGGTGAATAACTTTCGATGATTTTTCCATTGGCAAAATTAGCTGCTCCTGTTGATGTTCCTTCATTTACCTCCTCAATCCCTAATTGCTTTAGGGCGTCTTTGATTCCGAATTGATCTGCTATTGTTATCATTGTAACTTTTTTATTAAAAATTGTTATATTATTTACAAATATATTGATTTAACGTCAAATACTAAACATTGCTACTTTTATTTTGTTCTTTGGATCCAAAATCTGTTTTTTATAAAACAAACCCTTTTATAGATCTCAGAATTCTATCCAAATGATCTTCTTTTGAGGTTCCTTGTTATCGGTAGGCAAAATAAAATCGGATACACACTATAGTTTTAATCCCCTATAGTTGTAAATCTATTCTATTTTATCTTAAAAACAGAACAATTACTTATCTTAACTTTTATTTCCTGCGACGTTCCGTGAATATATTTGCAAGGGATAGTGGGAAATAGCTCCAAATAAAAATTGGATTGCTTATTTTTGTGCTCAATAAAATAGAATCATGATACAGAATCCAAAAAGATATACAATTACAGCGGCATTGCCTTATACGAACGGCCCAATTCACATTGGCCATTTGGCGGGTGTCTACGTACCTTCGGACATATATTCCAGATATTTAAGATTGCAGGGAAGAGACGTTTTGTTTGTTTGCGGAAGTGACGAGCACGGCGTGGCGATTTCGATGAAAGCTAAAAAAGAAGGTATTACACCACAGGAAGTAATCGATAAATATGACGGAATTATACGTAAATCATTCTCTGATTTTGGAATTTCATTTGATAATTATTCCAGAACTTCGGCTAAAATCCATCATGATACCGCTTCGGAATTTTTTAGAAAGCTGTATGATAAAGGTGATTTTATTGAGGAAGTGACCGAGCAATTGTATGATGCAAAAGCGGATCAATTTTTGGCAGACCGTTTTGTGGTGGGAACGTGTCCAAAATGTGGCAACGAAGAAGCCTACGGCGATCAATGCGAAAAATGTGGCTCTACGTTGAATGCTACGGATTTGATTAATCCAAAATCGACCATTACAGGCGAAACGCCAATTATGAAAGCAACGAAACACTGGTTTTTGCCTTTGGATCGTTATGAAGATTTCCTGAAAGAATGGATTCTTGTTGGACATAAAAACGACTGGAAACCGAATGTTTACGGACAAGTAAAATCATGGATTGACGGTGGTTTAGAGCCTCGTGCAGTAACTCGTGACTTGGACTGGGGAATTGACGTTCCTGTTGAAGGTGCCGAAGGAAAAAAATTATACGTGTGGTTTGATGCGCCTATTGGCTACATTTCTTCTACAAAAGAATGGGCTTTGCGCGAAGGAAAAGATTGGGAACCGTACTGGAAAGATCAGGATACAAAACTGGTTCACTTCATAGGGAAAGACAATATTGTTTTCCATTGCATTATTTTTCCGGCGATGTTGAAAGCCGAAGGAAGTTATATTTTGCCGGACAATGTGCCTGCAAATGAGTTCTTAAATTTGGAAGGAAATAAATTATCGACTTCAAAAAACTGGGCGGTTTGGCTGCACGAATATTTGGAAGAATTCCCGAATCAGCAAGACGTGTTGCGTTATGCGTTGACCTCAAATGCACCGGAAACAAAAGACAATGATTTTACCTGGAAAGATTTTCAGGCGAGAAACAATAATGAATTGGTGGCGATTTACGGAAATTTCATTAATCGCGTGGTAGTTTTAACCAATAAATATTACAACGGAATTGTACCTACTCCAAATAAACTTTCGGAAGTGGACGAAGCTACTTTGACGGAATTAAAAGCGTATCCAGCGGTGATTTCAAGTTCTCTGGAGCGTTACAGATTCCGGGAAGCGTTGAGCGAGTTGATGAATGTGGCTCGTTTAGGAAATAAATATTTAGCCGACGAAGAACCCTGGAAAGTAATCAAAGACAATCCGGAGCGCGTGCAGACACAAATGTACGTTGCGTTGCAAATTGCGGCTGCGTTGAGTTCACTTTGCGAACCCTTCTTGCCGTTTACAGCTACAAAATTATCAAGAATTCTAAAAATAAAAAGTCCTTTGAATTGGAATACTGTTGCTCAAAACTCTGATTTGATTCCAGCTGGTCACCAAATTGGAGAAGCGGAATTATTGTTTGCCAAAATTGAAGACGAGGAAATACAGAAACAAATTGACAAATTAGAGGCGACTAAAACGGCTAACAAAGCAGAGAATAAAGTAGCCGAACCACAGAAAGAAACAATTCAATTTGAGGATTTTACCAAAATGGATATCCGTACAGGAACAATTCTGGAAGCCGAAAAAATGCCGAAAGCGAACAAGCTTTTGATTTTGAAAATAGATACTGGAATTGACGTGCGCACCATTGTTTCAGGAATTGCGGAGAGTTTTAAGCCCGAAGATATAATAGGGAAAAAAGTTACTGTTTTAGTGAATTTGGCTCCAAGAAACCTTCGTGGCGTAGAAAGTCAGGGCATGATATTGATGACCACTAATGCCGAAGGGAAACTGGTTTTTGTAAATCCGGATACCGATGGCATTGCCAATGGAGAGACTATAAATTAAGAAAAAACAACCGCAAATTTGCTAATTAATATGTAATCTTAAATATATTAAGTAATAACCATGGTATAATGTCGTATTTTAAAATCAGGATGAAATTATGTAACAATCTGATTTTAAGCTGTTTTACTTAAAGTTAATTCTTTTGACTTTACGACTTTTAAACTTTCGACTTACTTAATTAGCGAATTCGCGGTAAATAAAAAAATATGAGCTTAAAAGTAATTGCCTTCGATGCCGATGATACCTTATGGATCAACGAAACCTATTTTGATGAAACGGAGAAAAAATTCTGCGGTTTGATGGAAGATTATTTATCGCATCAGGGAATTTCTAAAGAACTTTTCAAGGTCGAAATTGACAATCTGAAATTATACGGCTACGGAATCAAAGGCTATATTCTTTCGATGATTGAAGCCGCGATGAATATTTCGAATAATACCATTCCTATTGAAATAATCGAAAAAATTATTCAATATGGAAAAGAATTGCTGGAGAAACCTATCGTTTTATTGGATGGTGTTCAAGAAACTTTAGACGCATTGAACGGAAAATACAAATTGGTTGTAGCTACCAAAGGCGATTTATTAGACCAACGCCGAAAATTGCACAATTCTGGTTTGGGACATTATTTTCACCATATAGAAGTGATGTCAGACAAACAGGAAAAAGATTATTCCGATCTCATCAAACGATTGGAAATACAACCTTCGGAATTTTTTATGATTGGCAATTCCTTAAAATCAGATATACTTCCGGTTTTAGCCATTGGCGGACATGCCGTTCACATTCCGTTTCATACCACTTGGGCACATGAAAAAATTGACCATAAAATAGAACACGAAAATTTCATTGCTTTCAAAAAAATAACAGACGTTTTAAAACGATTGGAATTACGATAAATCCACCAATCCAATTGGCTAAAATTAGAGTATGCGAGTGCATTTGTCGGATCTGTTCTGTCTTAAATTTAGCCCCTTTAAACCTCTTTTTTAAGTAAAAAAGACACAAATTCAGCATATAAATACCTATTTTGAGCTATCAAAAACGCTTTAAAACATTCAAAAAATGCCCGTTTTAGTACATTGTTTATTACAATTGGAACGAATCCTTATATAATTTACTCTTTACCGGCTATCCTCCATTTTTGTACTGTAGGTTTGTAAAAACTTTAAATTTTTATATGATGAAAAAAATCATACTTACGTTAGTTTTTGCTTCAGCGATTACAACTTTAAGCGCTCAAACAGAACCTCAGAAAAATACTGAAAACGATTACAACAAATGGTCTGTTGAATTAGCAGGTGGTGTTAATAAAACACAAAGACCAATGACTGCTGGTTATTTCACCTCTACACCTAGTCCTTTTGTTGCTGATCTTGGAGTTCGATATATGTTCAACAACAAATTTGGTTTAAAGGCTGACATTGGATACAACAGCTTCCAAGGCAAAAACAATTCAATTGATTTTGACACTAAATATTACAGAGCAGATATTCAAGCCGTCGCTAATTTAGGAAGAATCATGAATTTTGAAACATGGACAAACACTCTCGGTTTATTGGGTCATGCAGGTTTTGGTTTAGCACAATTAGAAGACCAAAATTCGGCGTTGAAAGACAGAATGGGTAACTTTATGGCCGGTGTTACAGGTCAAATTAAACTATCAAACAGAATTGCTCTAACGGGAGATTTCACAACTATTCTTAATGCTGCGCAAGATGCCGCTTTTGATGGTGCAAGTACTCGTGATGCCAGAGGTTTCTCAGGAATTCTTTTTAATGGTACAGTAGGTTTAACAGTTTACTTAGGTAAAAACGAAAAACATGCGGACTGGGTTATCGATCACGAAGGTAAATTTGATACAATTGATACAAGATTTATGGCTATCGAAAATAAAATGCTGGATACGGATGGAGATGGCGTAGCTAATTATTTAGATCAAGAAGAAAATACTCCTGCAGGAGCAATGGTGGATACTAAAGGAAGATCAATTGACAAAAACAACAACAATGTTCCTGATGAAACAGAAGCTTTTATAATGAAAAATTATGCGAGCAAAACAGGTGACAGTACTGTTATTTACGATAATGAATTGATCAAAAGTTTAATTAATGGTGGTTATGTTGCTGTTTATTTTAACTTTGATCAATCAAG
Source organism: Flavobacterium sp. GSP27 (assembly GCF_003970395.1). Lineage (NCBI taxonomy): Bacteria > Pseudomonadati > Bacteroidota > Flavobacteriia > Flavobacteriales > Flavobacteriaceae > Flavobacterium > Flavobacterium sp. GSP27. The sequence goes on from NZ_RYDP01000004.1 coordinate 263,566, forward strand.
ACCAACTGACGTATCTACAGAAGCTACTAGTTTTATTTTAACATACTTGAGAGACAATCCTTCTGCTTCAGTAGACATTATTGGCCATGCTGATGAATTAGGAGGATCTGCTTACAATGATAAATTATCTACAGCAAGAGCTAACCATGTTAAAACTACATTGGTAAAAGCTAACATTGATGCATCAAGATTGAATGTTGTTGCAAACGGTGAAGATACCTCTGTAGATAAAAATTCAGTAAATGCAAGAAAATTAGTTAGAAGAGTTACGTTCTCCGTAAAATAAGCTTCATACTTACTTATAAAAAAGCCCTAAAGGAAAATAGACTGCACCCAAAAGTTTAGACAAATTTATAATTAATTTTGATAATAATGAGCTCGATATTTTATCGGGCTCATT